>CAZGYS010000562.1:0-4705 GCA_964530305.1 uncultured Leptospiraceae bacterium | reverse complement strand
TTTTCGAAATATCCTTGTCTGCGTTGATTCGCGTTCCGGACGCCGTATCGGATTTACGAAATATGGTCCGTGCCGCGGTAATTACCGGACACGCGCTGGTTTTCACGGAGGCTGAAGTACTGCTTAATGAAAAGCAGGCCGAACTCAGAGACTTGCTCAACGGCGAACTGACCAGCGGTGAAGTGACGGCGTTTCTTATATGTGAACAAAAGGTCGAGCTCACCAATGATATTACTCGGCTGACGACGATTAAACTGTCCGCGCCGAATCACTCAATACGGGAACGAATCTGGAACGACATTCTTTCCGATTACGCCGTCCAGGCGGACGTGTCCGCGTCGGAAATGGCGCGCCTTTTTCGAATCACCGGCGAAGCGATTCGAGCGGCGATGCGGGAAGCCGAGGGAATCGCGGGCGCGGGCGGAGCTATTGCCAGGAAAGATCTTCTGTCGATTTGTCGCGGTAAGTCTACGAGTCGCCTGAGCGAACTCGCCTTCCTGGTGGAGCCGAAATTCGGTTGGGACGATCTCATACTCGCGCCGCATATGATGCATCAAATCCGAGAAATAGAATCGGATATCGGTGCCGATGAACATGTTTTCGAGCAATGGCGCATGGACCGAGTGGCGACGGCGGCGAAAGGACACAATATTCTTTTTTCGGGCATACCCGGTACGGGTAAGACCATGGCCGCGTCAATCATCGCCGCGGAGCTGGGGCTCGAACTATACAAAATCGATTTGTCGCGAGTCAGCAGCAAGTACGTCGGCGAAGTCGAGAAAAACCTGGCAGCGCTTTTTGACGAAGCGGAAAAGGCAAACGCCGCCCTGTTTTTCGACGAAGCCGATTCTTTGTTCGGTAAACGCGGAAAAAATGAAACCGCGCAAGGTCATTACATTAACCAGCAGGTGGGTTATCTCCTGCAAAGGCTGGAAGAATACAGCGGGGTCGCCTTTATGGCGACGAACTTTCATGAAAACATCGATGCGGCATTCGAAAGGCGATTCAATTACGTGGTTCGCTTCAATTATCCCGGCGAAGAGGACAGAGTCCGTCTCTGGAAGCATTCGTTTTCGCCTGAGACACCCCTTGCCAACGATATCGACTTTAATTTACTGGGACGGGAATTTGAATGCACCGGAGCTCATATTAAGTCCATCGCCTTACGAGCGGCCCGCCGCGCGGCCGCGGATGCCACTCGGAATCCGAAAATCGTAACTAACTTCGATATCATCTACGGAACCGTGCGCGAATTCGATAAGATCAAACCCGGTTGGGATGTCGGCTACAAGGATGCATATAAGGAAGAGGTGGCTCGTGTTCGCGCGATGATATCATCGCCGGTTGAGGATTCGGGTTCCGGTTGGGAGCGTTCGGCCGACGGATTTTAACACGGAGGACACGAAGTGCGCGAAGGGTTCAGGCCCAGCCGAGTGATTTCGCCAGGGTGTGCAGGGCGAAGAAGGCCGTGTTGCCGGTCAGGCCCGGTATGACTTGAAGTTCGATCGTGTAAAGGTGCAGCTTGTCCCAGAGTCGGCGGAGTAATTCCGGATCTTGTTTCTGAATAGTTTCAATCGCTTCGCGCGAAGCGGCTTTATCGACTTCGGGCCAATCGACATTCTAGTAGAGAGCCACTCAACCAAAATCGAATGCCGAGGGAGCGAGCATATTTTTGAATCTAGGCTCGCGATTCGCCGGAATTCGTTGATGTATCCGACGAAGTATGCAGTTCAATGCCCGAGCGAGTTGCACTTCTTATTTCAGAGAGGATAAATGGATCTGCCGCTCTAATTCCTGAATTCTATGTTCAAAATCCATGGAGAAGTGTGAGGAAAATCGTTAGTCTATTTAGTCTATAGAGAATCGACGACTCTAGCTTGACGTTGTCGGAAGCAATCCTGGCGGGGAATCGCCCTGGTGGACTCAGGCGCCCGAAAAGCGAAGCCGCCTTACACTTTCTTACTAGCAGTAAAAATAGCTTCTTTCTGCTCGTCGGAGATGTCGATGTCCATCTCGTCGAAGAGTTTCACCATGACCATCATGCCGCGCATCAGGGTGACCGAGCTGGTGTATTTACCTGACTCGATATCCTTTTCCGGGGCGACTTCGCCCATGCGGTTGACGACCTTGATGTGAAATTCGCCGTTTTCGATCACGTAGGAGACGTCGATGTTCTTGTGATCGCTGTATTTGACCGCGTTCTCCATGGCCTCGGTGGTGCCGATGGACAGGTCGATGATGGCTTCCGGCCCGACATTGTGGAATCTGAGAAACGACTCCAGGCGCGAGCGGACGTGCTGAATGGGAGAGTCGTCCAGCATGCCGGATACGGAATATTCAATGCGGGCGGGGAATTCCGGGGGCGTGGCCGCCAGAAATTCGTTCTGGAACTCGGGATGGCGAGTAAAAGCGCCTTCCTCAAGCAGGCCGTCCATGGTCGACTGGATGGCATCCCCGTCGACGGGGCCGCCATTGCGATATTCAATCCAGGAACCGTAATCCTTGAGATTGCCCTGGCAACCGGCCTGGCCTAGTTCCAGAAGTAAAGCCTTGAGATCCAGCTCTGACATTCTTTTCTTTTGAGTTTCGTCTTCCAGTAGAAGCCGCCGCGAACCGTCGACGACTCTAATCGGTCCGCGTGTTTATTTATGTAAATTAATTAATTAGATAGAACCGAATCTACGCAACATCCTTTTCACGGCTGTTTTGGAAGGCAAGTAAAAGATTACAGACGAAAATGAGCCCGGCCCCCAGCCATGAAAAGAGGGAGTGCGATTCGTTCAAAACCAGAAAACCGAACACCAGGGCGATGGGTATGCGACTGCTGGAAATCATGCTCCCGGTCGTCGCCGGCAAGCGACCGTAAGAAGCGGTCAAAAGCCACTGCCCCAGGACGCCCATGAGCGCGGACGGGACGATGTACATCGCCAGGGGCCCGAAAATCGCCGTAAGGCCGGTCCAGGAGAGGGGTAGGAGTACAATCAGGCCCATACCGAACATCCAGGTCAGGATGAGCACCGGATCGGCCTCGCGCGCGGCTCCTCGCAGCGATACAATCGCCAGACCGGCCGAAATGCCCGAGGCGATGCCCCAGAGATCGGCCACGTCCAGGCCCCGGGAGCCGGTCAGGGGTTCGTGAAAGTTCAAGGCGATTCCCACCAGGGAAATCAGCAGCAACAGCAGGGTGCGGGGACGGGGAAACTCGCGCAGCAGGGGTCCGGCGAACAGAGCCACGAAGGCCGGATATGTCATATTCAAGACATTGGCCTTGCCCGCCGCTCCCAGGGCCACGGCACGGTAGAAGCATAGTACGGCCGTTACATTAAAAACGCCCCGCATTATCAAAAATTTCATGGGGGGCGGGCTACCCGCGGCCGGTCCGGCGCGGAGCCGCCGAGCCATGAACAACCCGCCGAAGATCAGAAACCCCAGGAAGTAGCGCAGGACGGCGTAAACCTCGGGCTGGGTCCACTTCAGGCTGGTGCCCTGGTGTACGAAAACCGTGGCCAGATAGAAAGCCCAGGCGCTCCCAAAATTCAGAAGTACGCCGCGGAGGTATCCCGTTTCAGAAATGGATTGACGATAGAGCGATTTCCAGCGAGCCAACAGTTTCATGGGAATTGTACGAGTCAGTATTTTTCAGAAGGCCCTGCAAGACGGGTTAAATCTGACCATATTTAAAAAGCTCGCGGCTTTGAAATCGGACTTTCTGATTTTTCCGGAGTATTTCTTCGCCGACGGTGCCGTGCGGGACGCACAAACCGCGGTGGAAAAGAGCCAGTACGCATTGGATTGGCTCCTGAAACTGAATGATTCATATAAGGGTATCATCATTGGTGGTTCCCTGGCGCTTCAGGAAGACGGCAAGGTTTACACGGCGGCTCCGGTAATCTCGGAAGGCCAGGTCGTGGATTGGTACCGCAAACGGGATATTTCGGGGGCCGAGGCCGGATTCGCCGAACCCGGCAGCGAACCGGGGATATTCATACTCGGCGGCTATCGATTCGCGGTTCTGATCGATTCGGATATAACCCGTCCGGAGTATTTCCAGGAACTGGCGGACATGGGCATCAAGACCATTTTCATCGTAGGGAATTCTCCCCACGCTGAAAACGGCGCTCGAAGCCGCATGGAAGATGATGAATTGCTCTGTAAGCCGGCGCGAGATTTCGGCATGTATCTGAGTTTTTGCGGTTCCACGGGCCAGGCCATGGGTCAGGACCTGGTGGGTCGCTCCATGGTCGTAACGCCCCTGGGCATCAGTTGGCGCGTTGCCAGCCAGGAAGCGGATCGGGAAATTCTCAAGACCATCATGCTAAACATCACTGAATGATGCGCTTCGCGCGCGACGCCCGTCCCTCGAAATGAACTTTACGGAAAACGCACGGCCGCGGTATGATACCTTGCGGCCCCGCGTCCGCGATGAATTCAGATGCATGATTCCGAATTGAAATCATTCGATTTCAAGCCCCTGATGGCCGAACCCGCCGAGCGCGAGGAGTGGCTGGGGCGATTTTCCGAACTGCCCGTAGTGGTACCGGACGAGCGCGCGCTCTGGGACCTCGACGCGCTGGCCCTGGGCGCCTACAGTCCCCTGGGCGGATTCATGAATCAGGACGATTACGAAAACGTCCTGGAAACCCGCCGGCTCATGGACGATACGGTGTGGCCCATTCCGATTATGCTGCCGGTCCCGCCGGAGTTG
>CAZGYS010000561.1:0-4720 GCA_964530305.1 uncultured Leptospiraceae bacterium | reverse complement strand
GGCCGAATTCCCGCACCCGTCCCATGCGATATCCGTTGATCCGAAAGTTCGTGGAAACACTGCCGCGAAAAAGGCGCAGGGCCTTGCAGGTTTCGTAAAAGGCCGAACCCTGTCCGCACTTGAGTCGTTTCATCATCTTACGAATGGTTTCATCGTCGATGGGCGCCAGGGCGATTTTTTTGACAATCAACTGATCCAGGCCGTGGGGCGCGTCGGGCGAAGAGACCACGATGAAGTAGTTATTGAAAAGATACAGTCGTTCCGGTTTCTCCGCGGTCCGTGAATAACCTTCCCATATTTTCGAACGCCCGAAGATGAAGGCCTTGCGGGCTTTCTTATTACTGGAATACTCGAAAAAGTATGCCGTGGCCGTGCCCTCTTTGCACGCGGCGGACACGGCGAATTTGGCGCGGGTCGCGGGCAGGGGCGTCTTGAACTCATAGCGAAACATTTCCGCGGTTCCCGGAGAAACGGCGATGCGCTTGGAGACGGGTCGGCAACCCGCCTTCAGCAGTTCCGTGGCCCGAGGAGTCACGTCGACGCTGGTCAGGGCGAATAGACTCGAAGTCGTTCCCAGAAAGAAAATGATGGTCCAGAGAGTTGCGCGCATGAGCGATTTGCGCCCCGCGGCGATTTTTCGACAAGCGATTTTAGCGTTCGGAAGCGGGGAGGCGTTCAATGGAGAAGAAATCCTTCGGCAGGTTGTCCTCCACCGGCAAATAGTGATCCCACTGAATCGGCCCGCGCACCCGAACCGCCAGGGTCCGCATGAGAAAATTCACGGTGTTCTTTTCATCGGGCACGAAATGATACGAACGCTTTCGAAAGGGCAGGGCCGCATACTCCTCAAGGCTTAAACGCGCCGGTCGCGGGTCCGCCAGGATGGCGGCAATCACGGGATGAATGTCCAGCAACATGGCCCGGTCCATATTCAGTTTCCGGAGGGCTGCCGCGGCCAGGGCCGGCGGGCAATAAATGGTCCAGGCGTAGGCGAAGGTTTTGCCGTCGGCGCCCACGGCGATGTAGCTGCGCAGGATTTCATCCGCGAAGGATCGCCAGCGCAGGGGATAGGCGCCGGGAGCGTGGGGCCTGGAGCCGTGCAGCAAGAGGTATTCGTTTTGTCGCAGGGCCAGGATGGAACGCTGCTCGTTGAAATTCCGCCCGGTGAATTCCTCGGAGTGACCGATGCGAAAACTCCCGTCCCGGTACATGGCGAACGTTCCCAGGCCCGGCAGGGGCGGGTCGATCACGCGCCCTTCCAGAACAAGCCCCGCCCGGGCTTCGCGGCCCCGGTGTTTGCGTTTCGTATCCTGATTGTGAAAGGTCCCGTTCAGGATTCCCGTGAGTCGCCGGCGGCGATCCGGGGTGATGCGCGTAAACCAATCGCGTAAAATCGCCCCTCCGCGCGGCGCCGCGAGCTTACGTCCGAACTGATCGCCCTGGGCGCGCATCAACAGGCGACGACCGGGATGCCAGCGCAGGCGAAACTCCGCGGTTCGAAACACGGCAATGTGAATCTTGGCCCGCGTTCGAATCAGTTGTTTTTGCTCGGCGGTATGGCTTTTGGTTACGCCCAGCTTGCCGTACAGGGCCTGGTAGCGGCGGGGAATGTCCTTGAGGATCCCGTCCGCGTCAAGGGCCAGGTTCTTCAAGTGGTATTCGCCGCGAAAGTAAACGCGATTCGGCGCCACGGGTACGGGAACCCAGCCGGTTTTGTCCGCGCCGCGATTGAGCTTTGCTCCGGGTCGAAGGGCGAAGGCATGGGCTTTCAGGGGGCGATACGAAAACTCGCGGCGCGCGACGGGGTGCCCGGAAACCGGAAAGTAATACTTGCCGCCGAAAACGTGATAGGCGCGATTCGTCAGCAGACCGCGCTTCTTGAAGTCTCGTTCGATGAAGGCTTCGCGCCGGGCGCGATCATTGTCCGGGCTTGCGTCCGGCTTGTACTTTGCCTTGTACTTCGCATTGGCCGGCGTCGGATCGCCGCAGGCCGTGAGCATCGCCGCCAGGCCCATTACCACGAACGAAACCCGCGCCGAGCCCGCCTCAACGGGCCGTTCAAACGCGCGAAACGATGCTCTCAATGCGACCGTGTACGGTTTCGTAACCCAGCAGGGAGAAGAGCGTGGGCAGTTCCAGACCCTGCGTCACGCCGGTGGTGGCCGCGCGAATGGGCATGAACAGACCGCGGCCCTTCGCGCCCGCTTGTTTGCCGGCCTGCTTCATGACGTCCTTGAAGTCGTCGGGGCTTTCGGGCTTGTTGGAAAGAAGGAGTTCCTTGAAGGCCTCGATAACGCCGTCCGCGCCTTCGTTCTTCAACTCCCCGCGGGCGCCCTCGGAAAGCTCCGGCTGGTCCTTGAAAATCTCCAGCATGAAGGGCGCGGCGTCTTCCAGGGTATTGAGATAGACCCGTAAATTATCGAAGGTTCGTTCCACGCGTTCCCGATCGGACTTGAGCATGGCCGCCAGGCTTTCGTGTTGCTCGAGAAAGGGCACGGCCAGCGCGAAGGCTCCGTCGAGAGCCATGTGGCGCATGTACTTGTTGTTCATCCAATTGAGCTTGGATTTCTGGTTGATGTAACCCTTGAGTTCCTCGCGGTCGATGTCCTCGACATTGAATTCATCGCCGTACTGCTTTGCCAGCTTGACGGTTTCCAGGAAGTCGAACATGGCCGGCGATTTCGAACAGCGCACGATGTCGAACTTCGCGTCGAGAGCGCCGTCGGGCATGAACTCCTCGGCGTCCTCGGGATACCAACCCAGCAGAGCCATGTAGTTTACGAAGGCTTCGGAGATGTAACCCAGCTCCTTGAAGAAGAGCACGGAGGTGGAGCCCTTGCGCTTGGACAATTTCTTTTTGTCCATGCCCACGATTTCGGAGATGTGCGCGTACTCGGGCAGCTCCATGTCCAGCGCTTCGTGGATCATGATCTGACGGGGCGTGTTGGACAGGTGGCCCACGCCGCGAATGACGTAATTGATGCGCATCTCGTAATCATCGATGACCACGGCGTAATTGTAGGACGGAAAGCCGTCGGACTTGACGATGATGAAGTCTCCGATGAGCTTCGCGTCGAATTTGACGCGTTCCTGCACGATGTCCTGGACGACGATTTCCCGTGGGTCCACCTTGAAGCGAATGGCGTATTTTTCGCCGGCGGCTTCCTTGGCGGCGATTTCCTCCTCCGTCAGGTTACGACACTTGCCGTCGTACACATTGGGCAAGCCCATGGCCTTGGCCTGTTGCTTCTTGGCTTCCAGTTCATCCGGCGTGCAGAAGCATTTGAAGGCGGCTTTCTTTTCCAGCAGTTTGTTGGTATAGCCCTGGTAGCGATCCAGTCGATCCGATTGGCGATACGGTCCATGGGGGCCGCCTTCGTCCACGCCTTCGTCGGCGTGAATGCCCAGCCATTTCAACGAGTCGAGAATGAGTCGTTCGGATTCGGGGGTGGAGCGTTCCTGATCCGTGTCTTCCACGCGTACGACGAATTTGCCCTTTTTTGCTTTCGCGTACAGGTAATTGAACAGTGCCGTGCGCGCGCCGCCCACGTGCAGGTAGCCACTGGGTGAGGGCGCGAAACGCGTCCGTACTTCTTCTTCAAATCTAGCCATGCTTGTCTTTCTTCCGTATCTACGATTTCAGTTTATGATTTAGTTCATGCTCCCGGGCGTGGGTTTCGAGCGTCCGTTCGCTTCCGGGCGATTGCCGTCACTCCAGGCGACGCATCCAGCTCTTCAGGCCGTCCTTGCGAACCTGCATGACGACGCTCCAGGTACCGTTGGGCTCCTGGCGCAGTTTGACGACTTTCGAATTGGCGGCAACCAGGCGACGTAGATCGCTCATGCCCCGGCCGGTCAAACGCCGACCCCGCAGGACGCCGTCCTTGCGCATGAGATTCAGGGCCTTGGCCTGCCCCACGCGCAGTCCCTTATTCATGGCTTCGCTTCGCGTAGAGCCGGAGGCCGTGACGAAGACCTGGTAAACGTCGCGAGAGATGATGCCGTTGACGCGATCCTCCGCGGTGATGACGACTTTGGGTTCCTTGCTGCCGCCATTGCCCCCACCATTGGAGGTGCCGCCATTGTTCAGGTTGGTCTTGCCGTTGCCGCCGCCGTTGGATTGGCCGCCCTTGCAGGCCATGGGCAAAAGAAACGCCAGGCTGATCAAAATCGCCGCGGCGGAACGAAGGAAGGTTCGGTAGTTAAGGTTCATGGAATTGCTCTCCTGGGGTTCAGGGATTGTTCGGAGTCGTTCCGACGGGAGCGCCGGGGTCGGTCGTGCCGGTGTTGATGCGGCTGCGTTTGCGAATGAAGTCCTGGTCATCGAAATTCTCCGGTTTGAAAGTGAGGCTCATGCTTCTAACTTTATTCGGCAGATTCGCCTCGGCGATTCTAAATACGATGGTGCAGTTTCCCGCGGTGCGGGCGTCCTGTAAAGCAATGAAACCTTTCTTTAGAAGGGGGCGGAAGTCCAGTTCGGCCCGAGTGTAGTCCCGGTCGGTGAACTGGAACGGGTAATCGCCTTGAAAAGTATTTCTTTGAATGGTCGTGCTCTCCGTCCGGGCTTGAATATCGAAATGGGTATGCATCAAGACGCTCAGGGTATTTTGCAGCGCCTGTTTTAACGCCGTTTCCAGGCAGAGCCTTCGCGCGGCGGCCGGACCGTCGGGATGGTCTTGCGCCTTCGCGCGGCCGATGGTCTGGAGCAAATCGGGGGTGA
>CAZGYS010000560.1:0-4720 GCA_964530305.1 uncultured Leptospiraceae bacterium | reverse complement strand
GGATCGAAACCGGCCTTTATGATCAGGGGTTTGTTTTCCTTGCGACTCTTTTCCAGCTTGGCCGCCAGTTCACCCTCGGGCAGGATCTCCTCCGCTCCGCGGCGAAGCAGTTCCATTGCCTCTTGTGTTTCGGGCGATAGCTCTACTTCCGAGTCGCCTGATTTCGCCTTGTCTTGATTCTTTTCGGCCGCCATTTATCTTGCTCTTGTATTGAATTTTCCTTCGCCCGGGGGCGATTCGTCCCGCGACTTTCTCGCGGCGGCCGGCGCTTTCAAGTTAAATTTGATCCGTATTTCAATGCTTGACAACGACCGGAAACGAGCTCAGATCGTGTCATGGCTCGTGCGTCGAAAAAGAGCGAAGGAAAATCCAATCGCAAAAAGGCGGTTTCGAAGAAGACCACCTCGAAGAAGAAACCGGTTCAGAAGAAGGCGATTCAGAAGAAGACAGCCAAAAAGACGTCCACCAGGAAAGCCGTCAAAAAACAGGCGCGCAAGAGCGTCTCTCCCGCGGCGGCTTCGGATTCCACTCCCGCCCCGGTTCAGGCGGCGCAAGTTCCCGGAGAGGAGGGTGGATTTCCTTGGCGCACGCTCATCGCCGGGTTGGTACTGCTGGCCGTGATTGGTATCTTTTTTGCCGCGCATTTTCTGCGCGATGTCACCTCGGGCAGTCTGGGAGCCGTGGAGGGAACCGTGCAAGTCGTCGGTCTGGAGCAGGCCGTGACCATTCGTCGTGACCATCTGGGGGTTCCCTATATCAAGGCTAAGACCCGGGACGATTTATTCTTCGGGATCGGATATGCCATGGCCCAGGATCGCCTGTGGCAGATGTATTCCATGCGCATGACGGCGCGCGGACGCCTGGCCGAAATCATCGGCAAGAAGTTTCTGGAAACGGACGTGTTCATGCGTTCCTTCGGATTGCAACGCGCCGCGCAAAACGCCTACGCCGAACTGGACATCGAGCTCAAGCAGCGCCTGGCGCGGTTCGCCGACGGCGTCAACGCCTACATGCGCGAAAACCCCCGCCTGCCCATTGAGTTTCGCATGAGCGGATTCAAGCCCGATCCCTGGCGTCCCGAGGACAGCCTGGCGGTGGGCGCGCTCATGCAAATGAGTCTTTCTTATAATCGGAAGGAGGAGTTCGCCTATTTGAAACTGGCGGGCAAACTGGGCGCGCGCAAGGCCGCCTGGCTGTTTCCTTCTTATCCCGACGAACCATTGCCCTTTCGCGAAGCGGACAAACTGCGCGGCATCGATCTGGCCGCCTTAACCGCGCCCGTGGAACGCGCGCTGGCGTTTCGGGATGAATTATTACTGACTTCGAATATGACCGCTTCCAATAACTGGGCGCTGGCTCCCCGGCGGACAAAGGGACGCGCGTCCATCGTCGCCAACGATACGCATCTAAAAATCAGCATGCCTTCGGCCTGGATGCTCATGCACGTGCACGCGCCCGGGTATCGCGCGGCGGGCGTGGCTGTTGCCGGCATTCCTTTCGTGATTCTGGGCTTTAACGGTAAAATCGCCTGGGGCGCGACCATGGTCGTGGCCGACAATCAGGATCTTTTCATTGAGCGATTACGTCGAACCACCGGCGGCGATATCGAGTATCTTTATCGGGGACGCTGGTTGCGCGCCCGCAAGGAGATGGAGACCTTTCGCGTTAAAGGTGGAAAGACTTATGAACGACCGGTTTACTTTACCATTCACGGCCCGCTCATTCAAGACCTGGTGGACAAACCCCGGCGCCTGGGTTTTCAGCCCGTGCCCTTCAAGCCGAAATACGGAATCGCCGTGAGCTGGACCATCGCTCGGGGCGATCGAACGGCCCGGGGGATGTATGCCATGCAGTCGGCCCGCACCATCGCCGAGGCCCGTCGGGCGCTGGCCCTCTGGGATGGAATCGCCTTGAATATCGTGTTTGGTGATAAACGCAATATCGCCTGGCAGGTAACCGGGCGCATGCCTCGCCGCGGGGCGGGAAGGGGGCATCTGCCTTCGCCCGGCTGGACGGGGCTTTATGACTGGAAGGGATTTCTGCCTTTTGAGAGTCAGACCTTTCGCTTGAATCCCCCCGAGGGTTTTATCGGCACGGCCAATCATCGCATCGTCAAGCGTCCGCCGCCGTTGCATGTGAGTTCGTCCTGGGCGGGACCGTCCCGACAAATTCGTCTGCGCGAACTCTTGACGAAAACGCGCAACGCAACGGCGGACTCCATGCATAAGATGCACATGGACACGGTGTCCGTGATTTCGCGTCGTGGGCGGCGACTGCTGCTGGAAGGCGGTTCGGGCGCCGCCGTTCGCGCGGCCGTGAAGCGCCTAGATAAAGAGAATCGCAAACGTGCTTCGCGGGCGCTGGAAATACTCAAGGGTTTCGACGACGACATGCGCGTGGATTCCGCCGCGGCCGCGGTCATGGGCGCCTTCGAACATGCCCTGACGCGCAATACGTTTCTGGATGAGCTGGGACCGGATCAGGGCGAATATTGGAAAACGTTCTTCGCCGGTCGTCAGGGCTATTCCGCGGCGCAGGACCATTTGCTGGGTCGCTCCAATAGTCCTTTCTGGGATGATGTGCGCACGCCCGACAAAAAAGAAACGAAGGCCGACATCCTGGCCCGTTCGCTGGCGGACGGCATACGCCTGTGCGAAGAGCGCATGGGTGCCGAAAAGAACTGGCGCTGGGGGCGATTGCATACATACACCTGGCGTCATGCCCTGGGAGGCGTGCCCGTACTCGGTTCCTATTTGAATCGCGGGCCGGTGCCGGCCGGAGGTTCCCGTCATACCCTGAATCTGGCGGGATTCACCTGGGGTAAGGATTTCAAGGTGGCCGGGATTCCCGCCATGCGTCTCGTCGTCGACTTTTCACGCCGAGAGCCGGCCTTTCTGGTGACGCACGCCGGGCAATCGGGCAATCCGGCCTCGGAAAACTACGACAGCATGATTGAGTACTTCCGTTCGGGGCGGAACAATCCCCTGCCTTTTCTGAAGGAAAACATCGAGAAACAGTACGGGAAAGTATTGCGTCTGGAGCCCGGCGGGCGATGAAGGCCCGGAAGTATGTTTGAAGATGATCTGAATACGCGCGCGGCGGTTTACGATTTCGATGGTCTGTGGTTTCAGCCGGATGTGCGCTGGAAAATAGTGAATACCCATCTGGGCGTCCTGGGATCCCCGGTACGCGAAACCGAGGGTTGTCGAATCTTTGAATCCATCCTGCGGGAAAACCCCGAAGCACGCATTCACGAATACTTCGCCCTGGATGGGTATCAACTGGATCGCATTCGGCCGGAGTCCGGGGTTAACTTTACGCCCGTGGACCTGGTGCTGAACACGGCCGACAGTCATTTTCGCCGCCAGTGCGATATCAAAGTGCTGAGTTGCATGAACTACTCCGGCATTACGGATATCGTGGATCGGATGTTCGAGCATCAGCTCAAGTATCCGGTCATATCGAATCCATTTACCGACGCGAAGTTGCTTTCGCCGGTGGCTTTCGGGGAGGCGGTCATACCCAGCGAAGGCGGCTACGCGAAAGCCTTCGAGCGCAAGGTCGACTTGATCAAATCACTCCTGAAGCGTCATGAAGAAGACCATGAACGGCCCTACGAGCAGATTTTTCTGTATTTCACGGAGAAGCGCTACCCGGAAATGCTGGAACCCTATCTCCGGGAGCAAATGGGCGAACTACTGGGCGGCCGCAGTGCCGTCGTGCTTTCCTATATAGCCGAACTCGAAGAGTGAGTAAGCCTTCCTCAATCGCCGCCGCGGTTGCGTCCTTCGTGCATCCTTCGTGCACTCCGTGGGTTCCGAGGCCTACAGATCCGGTAAAGGCATGGCTTCGCAGCACAGCAGGACCGTGGTTTCGAGACCCGCTTCGCGATCGTGATGAATGGCGGCGTATTCCTCGGAACTGCTCATCTTGATGAACGCCCGGGGATTGGGATATTCCACCATGATGACTTGATCCCAGGTGTCTTCGCTTTCTCCGATGACCAGGCTACGGGCATCTCCCGCCCAGACGGCTCGGCCGCCCTGGGCCTTGATCAGGGGCATGACGTTCGCGGCGTAGCGCGCGTAGGCGTCGCGACCGGATTCATTGCCTTTATCCGAAGTTTCCTTGAAGCGCAATAAATTCAGCATGACGACCGGTTTATCTTTCGGTAGCTTTAAGAGAGCTTTGGCTTGCTGGGACGTGGGTTCGATGGGCATGGAACACTCCGAGATGGTTTTATACCACGGGAATCTTCGCGCGGGCAAGGCGTAAAGAAAAATTAATCAACGGGATCAACAGCGTAATGGACGTAAAACGAAAAGACACGGAACCCGGTGAGGTCGCCGCGGGCGATAAGCCTTCCCATCATCTGGAGCGAGGTTTTCGTAATAATCACGAGCACCACCAACACGGCTTCGGTGATTTCGTGCGCTGGCAAAGGGAAAGCGGCGGCAAGCGCGGCCCCTTGATCCAATTTCCCATCGCCGGAAACGACCCGGGTGAACTCAAGGCGAATCGCACGGCCCACACGCTTACCTGGATTGGGCACTCGACTTTTCTGTGGCAATACAAGGGGACAAACGTGCTGACGGATCCCCACATGACGGAGCGGGCGTCACCCGTGTTCTTCGCCGGGCCGCGCCGGGGGACTCCGCCCGGTCTTTCCATGGACGAACTGCCGGATCTGGACGTAGTGCTGGTCTCCCATAACCATTAC
>CAZGYS010000559.1:0-4725 GCA_964530305.1 uncultured Leptospiraceae bacterium | reverse complement strand
AGCTCGGGCAGGATATCGTCGTGCAGAATGCGACGGGCCTGGTGATCTCCCAGGCGTGTTTCCGTCAGCCTCTCGCTTTGAAGCGCATCCAGCAGGCGCGCGACGCGGGCATCGGTCAGGCTACGCAGGATACGTTCGCCCGCGGCCTGAGCGATTTCGGCCTCCTCCTGCGTATAGACGTCGCCGCTGATCTTTTCGCGCAGGAGCAAGACGCCGGCCGGGCCGTCACCGCTCCACAGGGGAATCGCCACCAGCGCTCCGCCCACTCGCTCCGGCGGCGTCTCCACGTACATGTCCCGGGGCGACGTAACGCCGGATAGAATTTCATCGGCGTCCACCCGGGGCACGTTTTCCTCCGGCGGATAGGCCAGCGGCTCTCCGGTCAGTTGCGCCGTCGCGCCCGCGGGTAAAAGGAACACGGCGCGGGCCGTCAGGACGTCACGCGCAAGGGCGGTAAAGGCTTGCTCGGCATCGCGGGCATCCGTTTCGCCGCCGCCCGCGTCCCGGGGACGCAGCAGGCGAATGTGCTTCTTTAAGTCCCGGGTACTGCGACGCCCGAGCGCCGCGAAAAAGAAAACGCCCATGAGTCCGGTCAAGAGCACCAGTGCCGCGGCGACGCCCTCCGTAAAGGACGCCCCGGTTCCGCGAAAATCGCCTCGGCCGCCGAACAATGACGCGGCCAGCGAACCGGCGGCCCCGACGAAGAACGCGTAGACCAGCAGAATTCGCCAGTGGCGAAAAATGCCCTGGCGCGGCAATGCTTTCTCCGAGAACAATTCATAGGAGATGATGGCTCGCCCACCGGCAACCACGGCGGCGGAGATCAGCAGGGCCGCCAGGACGTCCGAATTAAACAAGTAGGGAGAAGGCGGAATGTGAGCAGCCGTTCGTATGGCGGGATCCAGAAGCAAACGCGCGACGATGGTCAACACGAGAATCGCCGCGGCGAACAGCGCCCCCGCCGCCACGCGCATGGACGGCATGGCACGGCGACGAGCCAGTTCCTTGACGCCCACTCCCCGCTCCCGAGCGGAATACAAGGCGGCCAGCGCCAGACCCGTGGAAAAAAACACGTAGAGCGCGAAAACGATCAAGGGCGCGGCATAATCGCCCGGCCGCAGGCGTCCCAGGATCACGTTCTCCGCCGGCGGCGGCGCTCCGCCCGCGAAGAGCAACGCCGGCGAAAGCAGAAACAATACGCCGCAGAGTAAAACCCCCGGTGCATGCAAGGACGAATCCCGCAAGGGACGAATGCCCGAAACCCCCAGGTAGTAGAGCACCACGAGATACCAGCTCAAGGGCAATACCATGAGCACCAGCACGGCCAGGGGAAAGGCGGCCTCCGGAATGAAGGACGCACCCGGCACGGAGAGTAGAAGATACACGGCGAAGAACGAAGCCCCGCAGAGCAAGGACAGGGACGCCAGGACGATGGAGCGCGTGCGCTTTTCGGCGTAGAAGAATACCGTCAGCGAAAGATAGTACAACTGCAGGGCGTTGAAGATCAACAACCCCGGGCGCAGCAGCGCCGCGCTCGCCTCTACGAGTTCTTCCATTCCACCCATTCGCCTCGCGCGTCTTCCACCTGGGCCGTACCGTCGTCCTCCCAGACGATCATGCGGCCTTCGCGAATAATCAGCACGGCCCGCGTGCGAGCCACCTTCTCATCCGCGGCGGTTTCATTCAAGCCCCAGGTGGAATAGATCTGACCATTGATGCGACTGATGGAACGCTTATCGCGAAAGCCCAATCGCCCGGCGATTTGCTCATTGGAAAGGCCGTCGGCCAGCATGCCGGCCACGATTTTCTCATTGGGCTCCAGCAGTTCAATGGGCGATTTCGCGTCCTTACGCCGGACTTCCTGCACGCGGGATTCGATTTCGGGATCGATGAAGCCCCGCCCGGCGGCGGCGTCCCGCAACAAGGGCACGATCATCTCGGGCAGCAGATAGTTGGATTTTTTTACGTAAGCGTAATGACTGAGTATGCCCGAATCGCGAAAGCCGCGAAAGTAATCGTCGTCGTCCTGGATGGAATAGAAGACCACCGGCAGGCGCGGGAACTCACGTCGTAAACCCACGGCCGCTTGAATGCCGTTCATATCGCCGGCCAGTTGCACATCCATGAGCACCGCCTCCACGGGCGGCTCTTCGTCTGAACGCTTGAGACATTCTTCCAGTGCTTTTTCGCCGGAATCGCAATCACAGACCACGTCAACCTGACCGGTCTCCCGCAACCCCTTGACCAGCGCCGGTCGGAGCTTCTCGTTGTCCTCTACCACCATGAGTTTGAGCATGATGGAAGTATCGAATAATTCGAGCCGGGGGTCAAGCACTCGGGTGCCGGTGAAGGGTGAAAGGGTGAAAGGGTGAAAGGGTGAAAGGTTAGAGACGCGGGTTTTCCAGGGTTACGGGTTTTTGGCCGCGGAACTCACGGAGGGAAGGAAGAACCCGGGATCGGGATCTCCTGGAGCTCGGCGTGGGCGAAAAACTTTTGACAAACTTGTTAAGAAGAATAGACTTTAGTCATGGTTCGCCGGATTCTTCGAACAGCACTCAGGGTAGTCCTCGGAACGGTGCTGTCTTTCGTTTTGTTCGCATGCTCCATTGACCGCTATAATCCCGGAGATCCGACTTCACTCGAAGGGCTTCAATATCGTCTCCTCGACTGCATTATGTCCAATTGCCTGGCGGTATCACCTGGCCCGCGCGTTACGGGGAATGTGAGTACTTTTAATAAGATTAGTTCGACGCAAGGTAACCTTACGGGGCCGCTTACGGATGATGATCAGTTTAGTCTCGCCGTCGGCCCTGGTGATAAAAACGGTGACGGCGTACCCGACATGGCGGTAGGGGCCTTCCGTGACGACGACGGGGGGATGAATCGCGGAGCTATTTACGTCCTTTTCCTGAATTCGAACGGCAGCGTCTCCTCGGAGCAAAAAATCAGTTCCACTGCCGGTAGTCTCGCCGGGCCTCTCATGGATAGTGATAATTTAGGCCTGGGCCCCGCCGCCATCGGAGATCTTGATGGAGACGGCGTCCCGGACCTTGCCGTGGGTGCTCGTCTCGACGATACGGGCGGGACGAATCGCGGGGCCGTCTACATTCTCTTTCTAAATGCGAACGGTACCGTCAAAGGCGAACAGAAAATCGCATTCGGTGTCGGTGGTCTAGCCGCGGCGCTTCTCGATATAGATCGATTCGGCGGTCGAATTACTTCTCCGGGAGACATAGACGGAGACGGCGTCCGCGATCTGGCCGTCGGCGCCTCCGGAGATGATGACGGCGGGACCGACCGGGGGGCGGTGTATATTCTTTTCTTGAATACGAACGGCACGGTAAAGGCGGAGCAGAAGATTAGCTCCACTCAGGGTAACTTCACCGGGCCGCTTGCGGACGGAGATGCCTTCAGCAATTCCCTCGCATCGCCGGGAGATCTAGATGGAGACGGGATTCCGGATCTTGTGGTAGGAGCCACCAAGGATGCGGGCGGCGGTACGAATCGCGGAGCGGTGTACGTTTTAATGTTGAATGCGGACGGCACCGTAAAGAGCGAACAAAAGATTAATGCGCAAACCGCGGGCTTTACTAATGTTTTACAGGACGAGGATACCTTCGGCACATCCGCGACCGCGCCGGGAGACCTGAACGGAGACTCTATTCCCGATTTGATAGTCAGCGCCGATAACACGCCGGACGGCGGTTCAAAGCGTGGCGCGATATACTTACTCTATCGCAACGCGGATGGAACAGTACAAGGCTGGAATAAAATCAGTGATACTGCCGGGAATTTTTCCGGCAATTTAGATGACGATGACGAATTCGGTTATTCCGTCACCGTTCTCGGGGATCTGAACGGAGACGGCATACCGGAAATCGCCGTAGGGTCTCGATGGGACGACGACGGTGGAACGGACCGCGGCGCCGTCTATACGATCTTCCTTGAACGGGCGCCGTAAACGAGTGCGGAAGGTCGGTCGAAAGGTGCAATGGTCAAAGGGGGCAAGTACCTTTACTCCTTTTGACCTTTGGACCCTGAATTATACCAGTTAATCCACTCGTTCCGCGTATCGAATCGCTCCCCGGTAATCGCCGCCAGGGAATTGCGAATGACGCGATGGGTTTCGCCGGGGCCCTTCTCCAGGATTTTGATCAAAAGCGGAATGGATTTCTTTTCGCGGCGTCGACCCAGGGCTTGAATGGCGCGTCGGCGAATTTTGATTTCTCCGTCGTCGCTTCCGGCGAACTTCTCAAGCACCAGGCGAGCTTCATCGCCCGAAACCGCTTCGATGGCGTCCATGGCATACAAACTCAGGCTGGGTTCCTTGCGAGCCATGCGTTCCAGATCCGGCAGGGCCTTCGGCGATCCGAGCGCACCCAGCGCGCTCACCGACAGCTGCGCCAGCTTCCGGTCCGAACTTCGCGCGGTCTTCATTAAATCATCCAGAGCCTCGACGGCCTCCAGGATTCCCAGGGACCAGGCGGCGCCGTAGCGGCCTTCGCCTCCACTTTCGCGCAGTACGCGAATCAAGAGCGGAATGCTCTCCTTGTTGCCGAGCCAACCCAGGGTGCGCCCCAATCTTTCGCGCTCCGGCGATTTGGCGTCGGCGAACATGGACTCCACCACGGGACGCGCCGGCTGATGCTTCAAGCGCCCGAGAATGAACGCCGCGGGACCGATGACGGTCGGCGTCTTTTTTTCCAGTAACTTCAAGGCGCGGGG
>CAZGYS010000558.1:0-4734 GCA_964530305.1 uncultured Leptospiraceae bacterium | reverse complement strand
CGTTTCAGGCGCTTCCAGGCCCGCTCCGAGGGAGTGTCCAGGATATCGTAGCCCGTAAACGACGCAGGCGTTCAGCTTCGTTTACGGGCTAGGCCGGCTCAAGCATGGATGAATTTTCGAACGCCTTCCAGGAGTTTGTCTTCGTCGATGGGCTTGGCCAGGTAGCCGTCGAAACCGGCCTCCAGGAACTGAGAACGTTCGTCGGGCATGACGTGAGCCGTTACGGCGATAACCGGAACATCCTGGTAATCGGGCAGCTTGCGAAGCTCCGCCAGCACTTCCAGCCCGTTGCGGCGCGGCAGCGAAATATCCAGCAAAACCAGGTTCGCTTTTTGTTTCGCGGCCACGTCCAGGGCTTCGTCTCCGTCGTAGGCTTTCAGGAGCGCGTATTCGTCCCCCAGGAACTCCTCAAAGAGGACCATGTTGTCCTCGTTGTCCTCTACAATGAATATGGTCGGTTTCATATATGCGCGAGCCCGCGACGGAAAGCCGTCGTCAGAACGGCTTGTAGATGGCCAGGAAGCCGGCCAGTACCGCCACCAGGGGAACGACGAACCAGAGCAAGCGCACCATGCCGGGGCGATAGGCGAGAGCCAGCAGACCACCCATGAGCAGCCACAGACCGAATTTTACGAAGATGTAACCGGGCCAGGGCCAGTGGATACCGAGCTTGGCCAAAAGACCGAAACCCGCGACGAACAAAATCAACATGCCTACGCCGTGGGTGATGGCCGCCAGGCGACGAGCGGCGTTTGCTTTCGTGCCGCCGCTGATTGTATGGAAGATCACGCCGGCCAGGGAAACCAGGATCAAAAAGACTCCGGCCAGGTGCAGAACTTTATAGAATTGATAGGGCATGCGTATAAGGAAGTCGAAGGGGGCCGGGGTGTCCAGCATTTCCGACGCGAAGAGAGCGACGATTCGAAAACTTCACGCGGGCGTCAGCCGGCCTGGAGATACTGCTCAAGGTCCTCAAGAGTGACGAAGAGTCGACCTTCAGGCTCCACGCCGATCCGCAATAGTACGGCATAGTTACGGCCGCACACGAAACGTAAATCGTCCCGATCCAGAAAGGTCATCAATTCCTCGATCACGGGGGCCTGCTCGGTGAGATCCGGCTGAGCGGTCAAATCCAGAACGTAACTGTCCCGGCGCGTCATATCACGGAATTCGTCGGAGAGCAAGGAGCGAAAGCGGGGAATGATCTTGGGAGAAAAATCGCCCTGGACGGCGAAGACCACCAGGCCGGGCATCAAATTGACCTGAATGTTGGCTTCTCCGTTCACGACCTTCATGCGTCGCTCCAGGCGCACCAGCGACCAGATCCGATTGACCTTGCGCAGCAACACTTCCCGGGTGAATGGTTTCGCCAGAAAATCCGCCGCCTCCTCATTGCGGGCCGCGAGAACCAGTTCCTTACGGAGATCCGAGGTCATAATAATGACGGGAATGGATCGCAGCGCCGGCTCGCTCTTGAGATTTTGCATGAAACGCAGGCCGTCGTTGTCCGGCAGATGCACATCCAGCAAGATGATATCCGGATAGTGCACGCGCAAAACGGACATGGCGTCCATGGCCGAAACGGCCGTCTGGCAACGAAAAGCCGTCCCCTTGAAGTGCTGCTCAATGAGCTTCAAGAGAGGTTGATCATCGTCTACCAGTAAGAGGCTGGGCATGAGAAGCGGACCGCCGGGAAGTCTTATAGCCCTGGACAGGCCGCCTCGTCAACAATATTAACAGTTTGAACACAACTCTTACCAAACGGGGTTCAGGCCGATTTCCGCCGCGCGGGCTCGCTGGATCCGGACGATGGCACGGCCGGCCCGGAAGGCGTAACAGCAGGGGCGGGACGGGCCTTACTCCGGACGACGGGTTCGCGGCTGACGTAATCACGGGGCAGGTGCTTTAAGAGTCGGGCGCGAAAACGCTGATAGTCCACGGTGATGGTGTGCCGGGGCGTATTTAATTGATCAAAATCGGGACGCTCCACTTCCCGACGAATGCTTTCGCCCAGGTCGGCGGGAGGCGACCAATCACCGGCGAGCGCCCGGGCGACGATCTTCGCCTGCAGCTCGGCCAGGGGCCAGATGCAACCCACGGGTTGAAAGAGCCCGACGAAGTACAGATTCTCGTGATGCTCGGGAAGCATGCGGAGATAGAGGGGCACGGGCCCGGCGGAATAATCCA
This sequence comes from uncultured Leptospiraceae bacterium, assembly GCA_964530305.1. Taxonomy (GTDB): domain Bacteria; phylum Spirochaetota; class Leptospiria; order Leptospirales; family Leptonemataceae; genus CAZGYS01. The sequence goes on along the minus strand of CAZGYS010000558.1, from coordinate 2,547 downwards.
GGAAGTCCGCGTCGAAGAATGGATGACTGATCCAGTATCCGGTACAGGCGATGATCACGTCGTATTCGTCGCTGGTACCGTCGACGAAATGAACGGTCCGACCCTCATAGCGCGCGATTTCGCGGCGAGGCGTCACGCGACCGTGGCGAATGCTGTAAAACAGCTCCGAGTTAATCGTGGGATGCACCTGACCGAAGCGAAAGTTCGGCTCCTCCATGCCGTACTTTTTATTGGAACCCTGCGTGAGCTTCAAGAGCGACTCGGCCAGAAACTGACGCGCCCGCGCCCAGGGGACAAAGCGCAGGACGGCGTCATTGATCACGTCCGACGGGATACCCATTAGAAACTTGGGCACAATCCAGTAACCCCGACGCATGCTGACGTCCGTCTTCGCGCTGACGCGTCCGGTCTCCACGGCCACGTCGCACGCGGAATTGCCGCCGCCGATGACCAGTACGCGTTTATCCGCGAACTCCGCGGCACGCTTGTAGTCATGGGAGTGGATAAGCTCGCCTGTGAATTCGCCCGGATACTCGGGCATGCGCGGCTTCCAGTGATGACCATTGCAGACCACCAGCGCATCGAAATGCTCGACGCGGGTCCCACGTTCATCGCGCACGCGAACCCGCCAACCGCCCGCCTCGGTTTTTGCGGCGTGCTCCACCATCGTTCCGAAGCACGCGAAATCATACAGACCGAAGCGACGCGCATAACCCTGGAAGTATTCCAGCAAATGTCTATGCGAAGGGTAATCGGCGTACTCCGGGGGCATGGGGTAGTCGGCGTACTGGGACAGCTTTTTCGAGCTGATGATGTGGGTGGTCTCGAAGACGCTGGAGTGACCGCCTTCCGCGGAAAAGATCCAGTTGCCGCCCACATCCTGGTTGCGGTCGTACATCACCAAATTTCGGAAGCCGGCATCGAGCAGATTCTTGGCCGCGGCGATTCCCGACGGCCCGGCGCCGATGACGCAAATCCTCTGCTCCAGCTTCTCGTTTCGCTCCGTGTTATCGCTCATGTTCCACCTCCGTAGGATCTCCTCGCGGATTGGACATTGCCACAAAAGTGACGCATGTGTCAAATAAATAAATGACGGGTCCGTCACTTTTTCTTGTCAAAATATCCGAAAAGCTTGATCTTACAGCCCCGAACAGGTTCCTGGAAGGAATATGGCCGAGGAACAACCCACCGGTAGACGGGAAAGAAACAAGCAAGCCAATCGCGAGGCGATTCTGGCGGCCGGATTGAAGGTCTTCACGACCATCGGCTACGACGCGGCCACCATTCGGGACATCGTGCGCGAAAGCGGGCTCTCACCCGGCACCTTCTATAACTACTTCAACGATAAGGAAACGGTGTTCACTCACCTGTTGCGGGACCTGATCATGGAAGTCCAGGCGCGGGTACGCGAGGCTCGCGCGCAGGCGGGCACCGCACGGGAGTTCATCGCCGACGCCTTTCGGGTCTACTTCGAGGTCTTTGCCCGGGATAAGGAAATGCTGCTTTTGATTGCCCGTAATCAATCGGTGCTGCGCTCGGTGATTTTCGAGGGCGACCTTATTTCGGCACTTATAGAGGACCTGGAGAGCGATCTAACCCGTGCCCGGGACGCCGGACTGCTGCCGGCCGTCCCTACCCGCATCACGGCCTGGGCCATGGTGGGCGCGGGCTTCGAAATCCTGGCGCAGATTTCCAAGGGCAGCAAGGTTTCCCCCGGAGACGCCTCCGAATTCATGGCCGACCTGTTTCTCGGCGGCATGGAAGGCGCGGCGAAGGGCGCGGCCGCGAAAGCCGTCAGCGAATAGTCGCGCTTCGCGCCGGTTCTAAGGACGCTCTAATAATAACGCCCTAATTGAACGAATGATGAAAGTAGCGCCCTCCCTGGCGCGAAACGAAGAATCGCTCCAGCAAGGGATGCTCCACGGGCTCCGGACCTTCGTTGGGCATCAGGTTTTCCTCGGCCACGTAAGTCGTGTGTTCATGGCCGTCCACCATTACGTGATACCAGGGCTGGTTCTTTTCCGGCTGCGTGCGATTGCGTAGATACCAGGCGTCGTCGCCGCGAAAATAAGAGTCGGACCCGAAGATCACGCCGCGATAACCATAGCGGCGATGTTCCACCACCTGGCCGACGACGAATTGCTTGCGACCCTCCGTCAAGGTGTCGCCCACAACTGACGGACCACGTCCACGCCGAATATGAGATTGCCGACGGTCAACCCCATGGAAACCAGGAAGATGATCAGGAAGAACTTCAAGACGCGATTGGAATAGATACCCTTCATCAAGCCCATGAAGCTGTCCTGGTCCGTGTCCTGAGCGATATTCTCGAAATCCTCGACGCGGGGCTTGCGAAAATAAAGTTCCGTCAGGGCCGAGAACATCCACAAGCGCGTACCCAGGATAAACAGGGAAAAAGGCGCGACGGCCGCGGTGACCAGCACCGTTACGGGATGGGCCCGCGCCAGAAGTGCGCCCACACCGGAGACGATGCTTCGGGTAAGCACCCAGCGATACAACAGCTTCCAGATATCTTCCGAGTGCTTG
>CAZGYS010000557.1:0-4747 GCA_964530305.1 uncultured Leptospiraceae bacterium | reverse complement strand
CCGGCATTCGCCGTCAGGCCGCCGATGATGCTCGTGGTAGCCTGGAAAGTTATCCCGTTCGCTTCCGTGCGAAGAATATTGCCCGCGGCGTTTACGACCGAGGAAGATTCGGGAATAAAGGTAAAGTTCGTGCCGAAGTCGTCCGTGCCGCGCACGGTAAAGACGCGCACGGAACCGGCGGTCATATCCTGCAGGGCGGGTTGAATATTCATGGAACCGGCGTTGTAGATGCGCGTGATGTCGCGCGTCTGGGTACCGGAGTTTCGCACGGCGCCCAGGTTGTCGGTGACTTCCACGTAGTATTCAATGTCCGGACCGGGACCCATGTCCGCGGGAGTTACGGAGCTCGCCGGTGCGAGGTACGCATACGTATCCAGCGCGTTGTCGCGGGTTTCCTTCGTCATCGTGTTGCAGGTATAGGCTCCCGCCGCGGGTTGCAGTTTGCGCCAGCACAGACGCGCGCCGGCAACGGAACCGGACAGGTCGAAATCCCGCGCGGTGGCGCGAAAGTAGATCGGCGCGTTGGCGCGAACCGTATTGGGGATGGGGTTTTGCAAGGCGGCCGTGGGCAGGTTATTGCCCGGCACCATGCTCATCGCCAGCGGCAGATAAACCGTGAAGTGCTCCACTTGCGCCGTGATGGTTCCGTTGTTCACGTCCACCTGACCGGCCACGTTCACGTATCGCCCCTGCTCTTCGTCGAAGTAGTACATCTGCATCGTGCGCGCGTCCAGACCCTTCGCGGCCAGCGCCGAAGCATCGTATTTCATGGTCAGGATGGCCGGCTTATCCAGATTGAACTCGGCGCCCGGAGGCGAAAAGCGATAGGCCTTGCCGGTCTTGCTGAAACCGTCCGACGCGCCGTCCGGCGATGAATCCAGTCTCTCAATGGAGATACGCGTGTCTTCCTTCACCGTCCCCGGCGCGAAGGAAAGGGAAACTTCGTCTCCCAGGGCGACCCGGCCGCCCCCGGCGACGGTAATCATTGACGAAGCGGCCCCCGCGACGGGCGTCGAACCCGAATCGCCTCCATCAATGGGCTGGGCGGGCGCATCGCCGCCTCCAAAGTTAAGCGGTATTAAACTTGAATCGCCGGAATCGCCATTACATCCGACGACAAACGCAATCGCACTCATTGCGGCGATCATCACTGTCTTTTTGAACATCCTTCAACCTCCGGGCGAACTTTCGCTTTCGCGAGCTCGCCGTGTTAGAATCTATACGAAGCCGCCCGAAATATTTTTCAAAAAAACTTACACGGGGACGGAATTTAGGACCGGGAGAAAAATCGCGCAAAAAGCCCGGCTCTTTTTTACTGGTCGGGCCTCGGGACATCCTACAAACTGCCCGTGTGAGTACGGGGCGATATACGGAATGCGTGCCGACGCCGGAGCGGGCCGAAGTCGCCGTTGCGCGCTTCAGCTGGACCGATTCGGAGGCGCGTTCTATGCGAATCCTCCCGGACGCATGCGATTACCTCCTGTACCGGGAAGAGCAAGGCTTGCTCATTCTGAGCGGCAATCGCCGCGACTTCCAGACTCTGGAGGTTCCGGCCGGACGAGTGGATGGATGGAAATTGCGTCCGGGAGCCGCCGCGACCCTGCTCGGCCTGGATGCCCGGGACCTGCCCGGGGACGGCGTCGTCGCGTCCCTGAACGACTTGTCCGGACTACCCGCGAAGCGCGCCGAATTACTGCGCCGCCTGGAAGGCGAAACGGGCGCCGGACGTCTCGACGCCGGAGTTGCCCTGGAAAACGCCCTGGAGGAATTGCTTCGCTTCGCCGCGCCTTCGACCAACCGGAAACCCCAACTGATGAATTATATCGCTTCGCGGGTGCTTGAATCCGAATCCCTGGGCAGTCTGGCGGATCAATGCGGCGTCAGCATTCGCACAATGGAACGACGCTGCCGCGAATTTTGCGGCCTGAGCCCCACGGAATTTCGCTCCATCCGACGCTTCTTTTCGGCTTATCTGGCCCTGCGAAGCCCCGCGTCGGCGACCGCGACCGATAGCCTGACCACCATCGCCCATGCAAGCGGCTATTCGGATCAGGCGCATTTCAATCGGGACTTTCGCCGCTTCTCCGGTTTACGTCCGGGAGAAATTCGTCGCCATGCGGCCCGCCACGACCTGGACTTCAGCGTTCCAGTAACTTGAAGATTTGCGCGGCCACTTTGTCCGGGATTTCCTCCTGGGGCATATGACCGACACCTGGATAAATCCGCACCGCGTCTTTCGGCAGATCCTTTTGCCAGAGTTTTGCCTGCGCAAGGGGCAGCCAGATATCCCCCTTCCCCCACAGGACCTGGACGGGCACTTTTAGTTCAGGTATGCGCGCCGAGTCCACGTCCAGTTCCACGTTTACGCGCGTCACGAACGCGGCGCGATTGCCCTTTCGCCGCAAGAGGACGAAGTAGCGCTCCACCAGTTCGTCGGTTACCATTTCGTCATTGTAATAGGCCTCCAGTAAACTCTTGCGTATGAGCGAGCGCGGCGTAAGCCAACGTTGAATTTTGCCCAGCACCGGAACGCGCGCCATGGCGATTCCCATTGGCTTTTCGGGCCAGGGGTATCCCAACGGGTTCAGCAGCACCAGCGCTTGCGCGGCGGAGGGATGACGCAGCCCGAATTCCCAGGCGATTCGCCCTCCCAGGGAATTCCCCGCGATCACGGCCCGTTTAACTCCCAGGGCGCTCATGAATTGCCGGAGCACCTCGGCGTCTTCGCGTGGAGTGTATTCGCATGCATCGCAGGGCCCGGTCAGACCGAAGCCCGTCAAATCGAAGCGCAAGACACGATAGCGGCGAATCAAACGACGCGTGAGCTCGTCGAAAGTATGCAGGGACGCCGCGGTCCCATGGAGTAGAATAATAACCGGCGCATCGCGCGGGCCTTCGTCGCGGTAGTGCACCCGGGGGTGAATGTCCAGCTTGATGAAGCGCGAGGCACCGTCAGTGTAGCGCGTTTCCAGTTCCCCTGGCGCAAGATCGCCATGTATCTGCGTGGCTAGAGCGCCCAGTAGCAGCAAGACCATCCCCCCGGCGACATACCAGATCTTCGATTTCATATTGTACCTTCCCGTCTTCCGGTTTTCCGGAAGTTAATAACAGGGGTCAGTATACAGGATCTCTCCGGACGGAAATTGAACGGAGGCGACAGGCGCGGGAAATTCCCTCCGTCGATCGGCCGCGCTTTCGCCCTCCGTGGCTCGCGCGGCACTCCGGCGTCCGTGCCGGAGACCCGATTCTCCTCCGGGAATTTCTCGACGCTTCAGGTGCTGATGGAAGTAAATGGATGGAGTACGACGGTATGGGTCAGTAGTAGTACACACCCGCGCAAAAATCACTTGACAAGCAAGTTAAACGCGAATCGCCGCGAAGACAATGCTCGGCGTAGACTAAATGAAGATATCAGGGGAACGAAGCGGGCACCAACCCGCGGGAGGTAAAGCTCCAGGAGAGGGCGCCGCCCCCTCCTGGATTCTTAATTAGCAATCGTAGTACAATACGAACTCGTAGGGGTGCGGACGAAGGTTATGGACTTCGTTCACTTCCTCGGTGCGTTTGTAATCGATGTAGCTCTCGATCAAGTCTTTGTCGAAAGCAGGCGCCAGAAAGTCGTGGCTGCCTTCCAGGGCATTCATGGTTTCGCGCAGGTCGCCCGGAACCATTTTGATGTCCTTCATTTCTTCTTCGGAAGCTTCGTACAGGTCGAAGTCGGCGGGCTTGCCGGGATCGAGCTTGTTCTTAACTCCGTCCATACCGGCCATCAGCATGGAAGCGAAGGCCAGATAGGGGCAGCTGGAAGCGTCGGGCGTACGGAACTCGATGCGACGTGCTTTATCGCCTTGAACGGCGATGGGGATACGCACGGAAGCGGAGCGGTTACGCGCGGAGTAAACCAGCGTTACGGGAGCTTCGAAACCGGGAACCAGGCGACGATAAGAGTTCGTCGTGGGGTTCGTGAAAGCCAGAACCGAAGGAGCATGCTTCAGGATACCGCCGATGTAGTTCATGGCCATATCGGACAGGTTGGCGTAGCCGTTACCCGCGAAGAGGTTTTTGCCGTCTTTCCACAGGGATTGGTGGCAGTGCATACCGGTACCATTGTCATTGTAGACGGGCTTCGGCATGAAGGTTACGGAGTAACCATGCTTCTTGGCTACGTTCTTTACAACGTATTTGTAAAGAATCATCTGGTCGGCCATTTTCAGGGCGTCGGCAACAGCCAGGTTGATTTCAGCCTGACCGGCACTCGCTACCTCGTGGTGATGCTTCTCGGTTTTGATACCGATTTTTTCCATGGTAGCCAGCATATCGGAACGGCAGTCCTGATAGATGTCGTTCGGGGGGGTCGGGAAGTATCCGCCCTTGGGACGCATCTTGTGACCCAGGTTCGGGCCTTCGTCGGAACCCATGTTCCACTCGGCGTCGGGAGCGTCTACGCTGTAGAAAGCGCCCTGGCTGTCGCTGTAGTAGCGCACGTCGTTGAAGATGAAAAATTCAGCTTCCGGTCCGAAGTAAACGGTGTCGGCAACGCCGGATTTAACCATTTCCTCGATGGCTTTCTTCAGGATGTAGCGAGGATCGCGATTGTAGGGCTCGCCGGTAATCGGATCATAGATGTCGCACAGGAACGCCATGGTTTTGTGCTCAAAGAAAGGATCGATGAACGCGGTGTCCGCGTCCAGTCGCGCCAGCATGTCCGAGTTGTTGATGGCTTTCCAACCGCGAACGGAAGAGCCGT
>CAZGYS010000556.1:0-4753 GCA_964530305.1 uncultured Leptospiraceae bacterium | reverse complement strand
CTCAGCAAGGTACTCCAAGGAGAGGTCTCCTGAAGTAACTCTGGCGTAAGTATTGACGAACGTCTTGTACCGGTATTCTCTTTGCCGCTATTATCGGCGCGAGTCGTCGTTTTCCGACTCGTCGTTTCAACTTGCGGGCCATCATCAGCCGACGGCTCCTTTCCGGAAAGTGAATTATTTCCCGCTCCGCCGTCCACTTCGACGACCATGGCGGTCTCAAAGACATCGCCCTCGGAGGGGAACTTGCCGGGCTGCTCCGGGGAACCTGAAGATATTTCAGATTTTCCGGATTTCGGGGCGACTGGTTTTTCGACGGCCGCCTTGTCGGGCTCGACCGATTTTTCAGCGGCCCCTTTGTCGGGTTGGGCCGGGGCGCGACTTTCTTCTTTTTTATCTTCCTCGATATTGCGAACCAATTCCGACATTCCGCCGGATTCGCTTCCACCGGAGGTGCGCTTCAACTGGTCCGAGGCGGCTTTCTTAAACTTATCCTTTTTGGATGCCAAATCGCAATTCCTCCGTAAAATTTCGGTACTCGTCGGCCACTTTGCTGGACGGGGAATACTCGAAGATGGTCTGCCCCATGAGGATGGATTCCTCTACCGCGACCGCCCGACTGATCCGGGTTTCAAAGAGCGGGATATGCTCCTGAATGGACTCGAGAATCGCCTGGGAAATGGCCGTTCGGGGATTGAACATGGTCAACAGCGCCCCGGCAACCGCCAGGCGGGGATTAAAACGCTTCCGGATTGTGCCCGACGTGTCCAGAATTCCCTGAATGCCGTCCAGGGAAAACTTGGAGGTCTGCATGGGGATGACCAGGTGGGTCGCCGTCACGAAGGCATTTACGGTCAGTTGCCCCAGATTGGGCGGACAGTCCACGACGATAAACTGATAATCGCCCGCGGAACCCTCCAGGGCCTCCCCCAGTCGGAAAAAGCCGTCCACCGCGCCCGCCAGCAACGTCTCCACCTCCGCCAGTTGAAAGACCGAGGGCAGAATATCCAGGTTCTCATTGCGGGTGCGATGAACCAGCTCCCGGGCCGGAGTCTTGTCCTTGAAGACCGCGTAGACCGACTTTTCGGCCGGGGCGCTCTCCAGATAAATGGAGCTGGCATTGCCCTGGGCGTCCAGGTCCACCAGCAGCACCCGGGAGCCGCCCCGGGTCAGGGCATCCGCCAGGTGAATGGCCGTGGTGGTTTTCCCCACTCCGCCCTTTTGATTGGCGATGCAGATTACCGCCGGTGTGTTTCCATTTTCCGAATTCATTAAAATAGTACGATCACGGCCTCACACTCCGGACCTCGATTCTCCCCCGATTCTCCAATGAAGCACTCTTCATTTATATAGCCAGGCCCGCACGGGATTATGCTTGCGATGGGGCATGGCGCCGAGTTTTCGGTATGACGTGAGCCAATATGAACCTGTAATCGGACTGGAAGTACACTGTCAGCTAAAAACGCAGTCCAAGATATTCTCCCCGGATCCCTATCAATTCGGAGCCCAGGCCAATACCCTGGTAGGACCCGTTACCATGGGTCTGCCCGGCGTTCTGCCCGTCCTGAATAAGGACGTCATGTCCCGTGCCGTCATGGCGGGACTGGCCCTTGAGTGCCGAATCGCGCCGGTGACCAAATTCGACCGGAAGCACTATTTTTATCCGGACCTGCCCAAGGGTTATCAGATTTCTCAGTACGATATGCCCTATGCCGAGCACGGCCAGGTCATCTTCCAAAAGAAGGACGCGCCCGAGCCCATTCGCATCGGCCTGACGCGCATTCACATGGAAGAGGACGCGGGCAAGCTCCTGCACAGTCAGTCGTCCGGCGTCAATAAATCCTACGTCGACTTGAATCGCGCGGGCGTACCCCTGCTGGAAATCGTATCCGAACCGGACATTCGCAGCTCGGATGACGCCTACTGGTATCTGATGACCTTGAAGAACATCCTCAAGTACATCGACGTCTCCGATTGCAACATGGAGGAAGGCTCCCTGCGCTGCGACGCGAACGTGTCCGTGCGCAAGGGACCCGATGCTCCCTTCGGCACCCGCGTCGAGATCAAGAACCTGAACTCATTTAAAGCCGTCAAGGCGGCCATCGACTACGAAATCGAACGCCAGATTGATCTCATCGAGGGCGGCGGCGAAGTCATCCAGTCCACCGTACTGTGGGACGCCGACAAACGCGAAACTCGCCTGATGCGAACCAAGGAAGACGCCGAGGACTATCGCTATTTTCCGGATCCGGATCTGACGGTGTTCGAAATCTCCGAGGACTACGTGGAAGACATTCGCGCCCAAATGCCGGAACTTCCGGCGGCCAAGCGCGAACGCTTCGAGAAGGACTATAAACTTCCGCCTTACGACGCGGACGTACTGACGCGCGAACGGGCCGTCGCCGACTACTTCGAGCGCGTGGTCGAACTCTCCGGAGATTCCAAGAAAAGTTCCAACTGGGTCATGGCCGAAGTGCTGGGCGTGCTCAACAAGAACGACTGGGAAATTGAAACCTTCTACGTCACCGCCGAGCGCCTGGGCCGCATGCTCAAGCTGTTGAACGACGGCAAGATCACCGGTAAGATGGCCAAGCAAATATTCGAGCACATGTACGAAGAGAAGATGGAACCCGAGGACGTAATCGAAAAATACGATTACAAGACCACGGATACCGCGGACCTGCCCGCCATCATCGATAAGGTCTTCGCCGATAATCCGGATCCGGTTCAGAAAATTCTGGGCGGCAATGATCGCGTTAAGGGTTTTCTCACCGGCCAGGTAATGAAAGCCACGCGCGGCCAGGCACCGGCGGGCGAAGTAAACAAACTCATCGACGAAAAACTCGCGGCCATGAAGGGCTGATCATGGAACACTAATTACGCGAATGGGACGAATGCCGCGAATTAATTTCGATTCGTGGCATTCGTGTTTATTTGAAATCATTCGTGTTCTATTTCCCGCCGACTCCGCGCCTCCGCGGTTCATCACATGAAAAAAACCATCACGACGACGGCCCTGGTTTGTCTGTGGACCTTTAACGGCGTCCTGGCCGCTTCAGCGTCCGAAGTCGCCCATACGCCGGCCATGAAGACGCTCGTTTTTCTGGCCTGGCCCTGGGCCTGTTTTTTACTGATCGTGCCCGCCGTCATGCTCGACTCGCGCTTTCGTAGCTTTTATCGCTTCCTGCAAGTGTCGTGTGTTTCGCAAATCATCGGGATAATCGCCGCGTTGCTCTATCTGGTGAGGCAATAATAATGACTCTGATCCTGTTTACCATAAACTGCTGTCTCTATGTATTCAGTGTCGTTTTGTTCAGTATCGTCTTCTACTCCGACAGTCTGGTCATGGCGATTCTAGGCGCGATGATCGTGTCGTTCCTTATCCCTCTCATAGTCCCCCTGGCGGACATATTTTACGCGGGACGCGGAGGCAGCATGGGTCGGCGTCGCATGCTGTTCTGGTCCGCTGTCCTTCAGTGCATAAGCATAGCCGGCGGCCCGAAAATTGAGACGCCACCGGTCGTGGAACGTATGGAAGATAAGACCGACAAAAACAAAACCGGAAAGGAGCCCGGCCCATGACCGAGAAAACCGAAATCGAAAATCCCTATGCCACCGATGAAATCGCGCCGGTGGATTCCGGCGAAAAAGGCCCCAAAAAAGATCAAGCTCCCGCCGCCTGGCGAACCGTGATGGTGGGCATTTTCACGTTGATATTCGGCTCCCTGAACGCCCTGTTGAATTTCATCAAAAACCTGGAGCATGGCCCGGCTTTCGCGACGGGCAGCGCCCTGGGCGCGGCGATTTTCTTTCCCCTCATGATTGCGGGGTTGTTCGCCATTTCAAAGCGCTATCGTAAGTTGCACAAATTCCTCAAGGCGATTATGTGGATTGAACTGGTCTTCGCGTTTCTCACGCTGGTGAACATCAGCCAGGAAATCAACAAGGCGGCCGGGCAGTAGACCCGGTCTCGCGCCCGTCAGCCCGCGGCTTTAACTCTTGCCATGGGCGCTTCGCCCTCGGGCACTTACGCCGCTCGCGGCAGGCGCGCGATGCTTGCGTCCAGCGAAGGCAGGACCCGCTCATTGGTCAGGCGATAAAAGTGATGTCCCACGATGCTGTAATCCAGCACCGCCATGATCTGGTCCGGCCGATGGCGTAGTACGCGCCGAAACAAACGCCGGCTCTCGCGCTTGAAATCCGGCTCCATGGCCGACATGTATCGCCGCAGGGCGTTCATGCCCGCGAAAAGCCCGCGCTTGTTGGACTTCCCGGGCATGAAGAACGGCAGGCCCGAACTCAAGGAAGATAGAAATGTCTTGAAACGGCCCCAGCGCGTGGGCGCGCGTTTGAATCGCAACAGGGTCTGGAAAGCTCGCTCGAAGTAATTCTTCGGATCATAGACCGTCGCCACGACGCGGCGATAGCCGTTCAATAATACCGGTTCCGGCAGCAGCGTGCGAATGTTCGTATGGCCGATGTGGTCCGGTCCTTCGTCCATGTCGTGACTGATCAGGCGACCTTCCTTTTGCATGCGAGCGTGCAAGGGCGTACCCGCGAGGGCATGCAGGAGACCCACCATGGCAAAGGGCACGGCCGTGCGGGAAATGAAATCCAGTTGCCGATCGAAGATGTCCTCCTTGTCGTTGTCGAAACCGATGATGAAACCGGCCGTCACGTGCAGGCCCTTGTCCAGGATCACGCCGATGGTGTCTTCCAGGGAACCGCGCAGGTTCTGTAATTTAAGGGTTTCATT
>CAZGYS010000555.1:0-4762 GCA_964530305.1 uncultured Leptospiraceae bacterium | reverse complement strand
CTGTTCGCGGTCATCGTTTCATTCTACTGGTTCGTCGCCAACACGACCACCCGGGACGTGATCTTCAGCGACTTCGTGGAGCTGCATCGGAAGACGGAGCACGCGGTGCTGTTTCTCACGACGCCCCTGTTCGTGAATTTCATGACCCAGTTCTTTAATCGGAAGCACACCATCACGGGGCTGACTTATCTGGTCCTGTCCGGAACCGCGGCCGCGCTGGTTTTCCCCGGTAGCCTGGCCATGATGCGTGTCGTGCGTGACGTTTGGTACGTGCTGACGCTGGTGGTGGCCGGCTACATCTTCTTCTACATTATTCGCGAAATCATTCGCGGGAACAAAGAGGCCTGGTATCTTATCGGCGGCGTGGGGATACTCATGGGCGCCACGGTACACGATATCATCGCCTCACTGGGTATTATCGAGTCCGTGCGAATCACGGCCTACGTCTTCCTGGTCTTCGTCTCCGGTCTGGCCGGACTCATGGCCGCGCGCTTCATGCGCATCACGGGGGAGGTGGAGGAGCTCAACGCGGACCTGGAAAAGAAAGTCGAGGAACGTACGCGGGAACTACGCGAATCGCTCCAGACCGTTCAGACCTTGAAGGAGCAACAGGACGCGGATTACTTTTTGACTTCGCTCTTGATTAAGCCCCTGGCTCGCAATCAGGCCGCCGGGGAAACCATCAGCGTGGATATGCTTTCCCGCCAGAAGAAGACTTTTCGCTTTCGACACTGGGACTCGGAGATCGGCGGCGATATCTCCATCGCCGATACCATTCAACTACGGGGGCGGGAATATACGGTCTTCGTCAACGGCGACGGCATGGGCAAATCCATTCAGGGCGCCGGTGGCGCGCTGGTGCTGGGCACGGTTTTTCATTCCGTTTTGAATCGCACGCGCCTGGCCGGCAACATGGACGCCTATCCGGAGCACTGGCTGCGGGAGTGCCTGCTGGAATTGCAGCACGTCTTTGAGACATTCGAGGGCAGCATGATGATCTCCATCGTCATGGGCCTGCTGGAAAACAATACCGGTATGCTCTATTACCTGAACGCCGAACACCCCGCGGTCGCCCTGTATCGAAACGGTTTCGCCGGTTTCGTCGAGCCCGACTCCATGATGCGCAAGGTGGGCGTGCCCGGCATGGAAGACGAAATGGAAATTCAAACGTTTACCATGCGACCCGGGGACGTCCTGTTCATGGGCTCGGACGGACGCGATGATCTGGATCTGGGCGTGGATGCGGAAGGCGCCCGAATTATCAATGAAGACGAAAATCTCTTCTTGTTGCGAATCGCCGAAGGCAAGGGGCGATTGGAGGGCATCGAGCAGGCCGTGCTGGCCTCGGGGGATCTCACCGACGATTTCTCCCTGCTGAGGCTGGGCTATCGCGAAGGCGAACGTGATGCGCCGGACCAGGATCGCCTGGCGGTGCGTGAGCACTTGAATCGCGCGCGAATCGCCTTGAAGCAAGATAAAACCGAACAAGCCCGGGATATTCTACGCCGCGCCATGCTGGAATTTCCGGGAGAGCCGGTCTTCGCCGAAGAGGGTATGCGTTTGTGCCTGCGCGGCGATGACGCGGGCGGAGCCATTGAATTCTGGGACCAGGCCATGGGTCGCCATTACGCCGACGCGGACCTGATTTATCTGGGGGCCTGCGCCCTGAAACTGGCGGGGCGTCGCGAAGAGGCCGCCGACCTGGGTGAACGGTTACGCCTGCGGGAACCGGGGCACGCGCGCAACCTGATCAACCTGGCCGACAACTATCGCTTGATGGGCAACCTGGTGCGCGCCCGGGAAATCCTGGAGCGTCTGCCCGAGGACGGCGCCGAGAACAAAGCGGCTCAGCGCTTGCGGGATCTCATGAACGAAGCGAACTGAATTCGGGCCGTGAGCTAGTCGCCGTCGCCCGCGCGTTCCCGGGCCAGCTCCCACAACAGATAGTCCTCCAGATCCGTCAGGGGAAACTGCTCTTCGTCGATGAGGTAGTTGATGGTGAAACCCAGCACGGTGCTCATGATGCCGTTGACGCGCGCCGGGGAATAGTCCGGCCGCACCAGGCTCATGACTTCCTCGGTGTTCGCGCGAAAAGCCTTCAGCATGTCCTTGATTTCGTCCCGGGGGCCGGCGCTCACCTCGGCCTGCAGCATCAAGTTCCAGAACAAGCGAAAGTATTCCTTATTATCCCGCACCAGCCCCGAGAAGGTATGGGCGATGGTGCGCACGATTTCGGACAGGGACGCGTGTACCAGCGACGCGGGCGGGGGCATGGCCTGGAGGATGCCCGCGTGTTCGCGCATGATTTCCCGCAGAATGGCTTCCTTGGATTCGAAGTATTTGTAGGACAATCCGGGAGAGATGCCCGCTTCCCGGGCGATGACGCGCATGGACGTGCCGTGGTAGCCGCCCGTAGCGAAGAGCCGCAGGGCCGTGTCCAGAATCAGTCTCCGCGTATCACGGGGCATGGGATCAGACTGAAGCAGGGCCGCGGATTGTAAACCGGGAATCCGACCGCGGGAAACGGCTTGTTTGCGGCGGTCGGTATATTTTGTTTTTTAGAGTAAACGATCGTTCAATTTTTTGCTTGCCGCCGAGAGGGGTGGGGGCTATACTATGGTCATGATGAAATGGCTGGATCGGGACGAGTATCCCTTCAAATCGAATTACCTGGAACTACCCGGCGGGCGGATGCACTACCTGGACGAGGGCGAAGGGCCCGTGGTGCTCATGGTGCACGGAACCCCGGTGTGGTCCTTCGTCTACCGGCGCTTGATCAAGAGTCTGGCTCCCAACTTTCGCTGCATCGTCCCGGATCACCTGGGCTTCGGCTTATCGGATAAGCCGTCCAGTCTGGAGTATACGACTCGTCTCCACGGCCAAAATCTCCAGGCGCTCATCGATCACCTGGGTCTGCGGGACATCAATTTGATGGTGCATGATTTCGGCGGGCCCATCGGCCTGCGGCGGGTGATAAACAATCCGGCGCCCTTCAAGCGGTTGATCATCGGCAATACCTGGCTGTGGTCGGTCTTCAATGAGGCAAGCCTTGCCGCGGACCCGAAGGCGCGCGAGATGCAAAAGATCCTGAAGAGTCCGCTCCTGCCGTTTCTTTACAAGTATCTGAATTTTTCGCCGCGGTTTTTGATCCCGAAGGCTTTCGCCGATGGAAAGAAACTGACGCGGGGGTTGCACAAACACTATCTTAAGCCCTTCGCCTCGGCGAGCCAACGGGAAGGCGCCCTGGGTTTCGCGCGTAGCCTGCTGGCGGAGGACGCGGATTTCGAATCGCTCTGGGAAAAGCGAGGGGCGCTGGCCGAGTTACCGACCCTGTTGTTGTGGGGGATGTGCGATCCTTTTCTGGGCGCGGATCGTCTGGATAAATGGCGAACATTCGTGGAGACGGAGAACACTTCCGGCCGGACGCGCGTGGTGGAGTTAGCCGAGGCCGGTCACTTCATTCAGGAGGAAGCCCCCGAGGAAATCGCGGTGGAAATTCGCTCCTTTCTGGAAGCGGGCGTCGAGGCAAACGCGGTTCAGGCGCCCAGCAAACGGGCGTAGAGGCGTTCGTCGACGGTGATGGCGGCGGTGCGATTGGCGGCGGCTTCTTCGGAAAAACAGAAGACCCGCACCAGGACGTTCGCATCCCGCATGACCCGGCAGTTCAGGACCTGGGAAGTCGTCCTTTCGATGATAAAGCGACTGGATGAGCGCAGAGGATACCATAATCCGGGTATGATGATGCTTCCGGGACGAACCGGGTTTTTTACACTGCCTTGCATGATTCCGGGCATTTTGACCACCTCGTAACTCTGCTCTGATAGCACGGTATAAGTACGGGCACCATTTGATGCGCCGCACTAGTGCGCCATAACTTTTTCTAACAAAATCACAATAATTGTGATAATGTGTCCCAGGTTTGCTCCAAATACGGACTCTCCAAAGACTTGATTGTAGGAACTCCACGCCTGTGCAGGATGTGCCGGACGGAGGTTCGACATGGTATGGTTACGAAGCTGGATTTCGAGACTGGGACTGGTTCTCGTGGGGAGCATGGCCATGCTGCCCTTGTCGGAACTCCGCGCCTGGGGCGAGCATGCCCTGGCCTCATATCCGGCCCTGGCGGCCATGTCGGAGTTCCGCCGGGCAAAACCGGTGCGAGTGGAGAGCCTGGAGACGTTTCTGCGGGCTAATGAAAAAGAGCTGGCGTCGGAACTCGCACGCATCGAGGCCGAGCTGAAGAAGATCGTGCCCGACTATCCCAGCTTGCCCGCGCCGCTGGTCTTTCGGGCGGGCGCCCCGGGACAGGTTCGCGAGCGCTTCTTCAAGGCGATTCGCATCAACCCCCGCTCCATCTTGCCGCTCTACTTGCAATTGCTGCCGGGAGAAAAGAATTCCCGTCCGCGCCTGGCTCCGCCGCGCATGATCTTTCTCAAGCACACGTCGTCCTACTACGCAAAGACCCGTTTCGTGGCCCTGCGCGCGGGTGAAAAGGTATCGCCCCTGGCGGTGGCGGCCACGGCCACCGACGAACCGGACTTCGGATTGGACGTGGGCTTGTACAAGAACAATCGCACGGACTTCGGTTGACGCTACGGCTTCGGCGAACAGCCCTTCGGCAGACCGGAGCTGGAATACGGCAGCCAGCCTCCCTTCCACATGGGCTTTTATCATGAAGCGGGCATCGTCTATGCCCTGGCCGGCTTTCTGAAGCGGTGAGGTTTACCACGAGAGCTCTCAAATCGCAGAACGACAGAAATCA
>CAZGYS010000554.1:0-4823 GCA_964530305.1 uncultured Leptospiraceae bacterium | reverse complement strand
CTCTGAGGCGATCTTACCAGCCCTCGCGTTCGGGGACCGGCTGATTGGCAAGACTCGAATCCGATGAATCGCCCGCTGACGCCGAGGAGTCCGTCGAAGCCTCCGCCGGCGCGTCGGTGGACGGCGCATCCGTCTCCGGGCGAGTGGGCAAGGGTTTGTCCTTGTTGGGATCATCCTCGGTATACAGTCGAACACAGTTCCGTCCGCTGCGCTTGCAAATATACAACGCTTCATCGGCGAACTTCACCAGCTCCTCCGACTCGGAAACGTAATCTTTATGATGCGGGTAACTGGAAACGCCGATGGAAATGGTTATGTTGGCGAATTTGTCCTCGATGGGGATGGGGCGCGATTCGATATTCTTGCGAATCAGTTCGCCGTATTCCAGGGCCTGCTCGGGGGTGGTGTCCGGCATGAGCACGCAGAATTCCTCGCCGCCGTAACGCCCGGCCATCAGGTCCCGCCCGATGTCGTTCACGGTCTCATTCACCACTTGCGCCAGCACCACCAGCGCCGCGTCGCCGCCCTGGTGACCGAAGTTGTCGTTTACTTTCTTGAACAGATCGATGTCCGTCATCAAAAGACTCAACGGCTTGCCGCTGGTTCTGGAACGACGAAACTCCTCTTCCAGGCGAGCCAGAAAGAAGGTCTTAACATACAATTTCGTGGGGCCGTCCACCGTGGCCATCTCATAGAGCCTGGTATTCTCCACGGCGATGGCGGCCTGGTTGGCCAGGACTTGAAAGATTTTCAGGTCCTTTTCCTTGAAGAAGGATCCGTCCGCTTTGTTGAGCACCTGCACGGTCCCCAGCACTCGATTGCGGAACTTGAGGGGCACGCACATCATGGAGCGCGTCACGAAACTGGAGACCTTGTCCGCCTTGTTAAAGAAGCGCGGATCCTTGGAGGCGTCCTCGACGAGAACCGGCTCCCCCTCTTGAGCCACCCATCCGGCGATTCCCTGTCCGATTTTGAGGCGGATATTGCGCAGCCCTTCGGTATCGCTCTTGTCTCCGGTTAAGGTGTGAAAGTAGAGCTCCTCGGTCTCTTCATCCAGGAGCATCAAGCTGGAAGCCTCGGAGTCCATGACTTCCTTGGCCTTGCGCATCAGGGTATCCAGCACGATGTTCAGACGCGGCTGGGACGAAAGCATGGCCGTGGCATCAAGCACGGTGTATAATTTGCGATTCTCGACGGTGAGATTTTGAATCTCGGCCTCGCGGATGCGCTTTTCAAATTCTTCGTCTTCGTTCAATTCACTCATGGGATTATGTCACACGGGTCTCCCGGAACCATCTTCCCGGGAGGGACATTCAATCTGCTCAGGTGAACTCTTCGGATTCAGGTTGCAAGCTTATTTCCGGGTCAGGTTCCGCTTTTGCGCGGGCAAAGGCGATTTACCCGCCGGCTCCGGCCAGTTCTCCAATCCTGGCATGGCCCTCGGCGAAGCGCTTGCTGATAAGACCCTTGATCATCAATTCGCGAAAGTAGCGCAGAAAAATATTACCGGTGGGTTCCGATTCAAAGCCCTGGGTGAGCTTCGTGCCGGTGCCGCTCGCCTCAAGCGTGAACCAGGCTTTCGCCTTGCCCTGTTCGCCGAAGTCCAGAATCGACTCGACCGACTTACCCTCAATGGACGCGGTAATCGTTTGCGAACCGCGCCCGGATTCCTTGCTGACCCAGCTCTTGGAAGCCCCGACGCCGGCCTTGATTTTGCCCAGGGTGACCTTCATGGTTTTGTCATTGGCTGCCCAGGGATCCCAGGCCAGGGACTTTTCCATATCATTGACTTGAACAAAGACCGCGGCCACGGGCGCCTTGAGCTCGGTCACATGCACGACTTTCAGCGTGGCGGGAAGAGTGAAACCGATTCCAACGATGAGGAGAAGGACGACTCCCAATCCGATCAGAATTTTCTTAGCCATACTAGTTCCCCCAGGAATATATCGCCCGCGTCGCGAGAGCCTTCAGCCGGCGTCAGCGGTTAAAGAGCCTTCAGCCCCGCTTTAGCGGTTAAACAGCGTTCCGGTCTTTTCCTTAATCTTCTCCCAGAGATTCTTGAAGAATTCCGAGATACGGGAGCCCAGCGATTTCTTCGGCGGCTTTACGGGTTCCAGTCCCAGACCTAGATTCTGAAGCAGGGACTTGAAACGATTGCGCTCGAAGACCAGACGCAGGCGCTCTTCGTAGAGTTGATCCAGAAAATCCAGCGACTCATTGTAACCGGGTGCTTCGTAAGCGCGATTCACGATGCGCGCTTTCTGATTGAGATATTTGCGATACCCCTTGGGGTTCTTCTCCATCTCCGCCGCAGGCGGCGGTACTTCCAGGCGCACAACTTCTTCCTTGCGAGTATGGGCCAGAAGGAATGAATCCTTGCTGTTCATGAACAGCACGTGGAATTCAAGGTCGCGTTCCCGCAACGCTCGCCATTGGCCGTTCTTTAGATGCGCAAGGCGATTCTTCTTGAGCAGGTTGGCCACGCGACGAGCTTGATTCTCATCGTAGCCGTCGTTGAAGCGCGGCAAGAGCTGGATGAATCGCAATGCTTCATGAACGTTATTGAGAACAACCGGATCCCGGGGTCGTTTCAGTTTGCCCAGGTCTTCCAGGAGTTTGGTCACCTTCTCAGAGTCGAAGTCCAGCCCCATGGTCAGAAGCAGGAGCTCCTTCAAGGGCTCTCCGTATTCCGCGGTTTCGGCCATGGCCTCGGAGAACTTGTCGAAGAACTCGGCCGGCTTTTCGGCGAAGAACATTTTGTATTCGCGTTCGCCTACCAGCGGATAAACGCCCTGGTCCAGCCGCAGCTTATCATAGGCCTTCGTCGCAATCTTGCCCTGGGTGTGCAGGGTCATGTAGGCTCTGGGAAGTTCCTTCAAGTCCGTCTTCGAGTCTATGGTTTCGAAGACCAGATCATGGGGCGCCTTGAGATACTGAAAAGAGCGATTGGGTTTGCCGAAGCCCAGCGGGAAGAGCACCTGCACGTGCCGCTCCGTATCCGGCGACATGCGCATGGCGAACAGCGCGTGGGAGCCGCTGCGCGAAAGGAAAAACGACGTGTCCGACGCATACGGCAGAACGGCGGAGTCCTCGAAGACGCGAAAGCGCGAACGGCTATAGATTTTTTTCAGGTCGGGAATCTTGTCCGGGTCATGAGTAAAGAAACCGACGCCGGATTCCATGGCATTGCGACGACGCAGGACCTCGACGAAGCCCGGTAGAAAAGGCGAACCGGAAATGGCCATGCTCACGCGATCGGGATGCACGGCGTTTTCAAACAGAGCGTAATGGAAATCCCGGGGAGGATTAACCATGAGCCCCTGCCCTTTCAAATTCCAGTACAGGGACATGCCCGGCGTCTTTGATCGATCGAGATATAAAAAGCTGTGGCCTTCTTCGCAGCGGCGATTACGCTTCTTGAGCGCCTTATCAATTAACTGATATTCCTTGTCCAGGTGCATGACGCCCCGGCGATAGGAGTCCAGATCCAGGGCACGCGCGCCGTCCACCATGACGTTCACATTGCCCGTTTCGTAAAAGTTAATCAGCGTCTTGTCGTGCTGATCGCCCTTATTGCCGCGCGGGGGTTGGTAGGCCAGAATCTCCACGGGGGATTTTTGCTTATCATCCGCCTGTTCCTTCATACCGGAGTACGAATACATGCGGGAAACCTGATCCCGGCTCCCCACATAGCGGATCATGTCTCCGCCTTTCTCCAGCGTGGAATGCAGCCAGAACATCTCCAGGCCCACGTTCACCGGATCCGCGTCGGGCAGAACGACGTTTTCGATGTGCTTGAGCAGGCCTTCGGGCGCCGAGGCTCCCGCGCCGATGCGAATGAAGGGACGCACATCATCCTCGTGCATCCCGGTATAGACGATTACGGTATCGCGATCCAGTTGAAAGCTGCGTTCGGGACCGCGAAGTTCCAGTTCGGTTTGTTTTCGTTTAGCGGTGGATTGCATGGTTTACTCTCGTTCCTCGCTGAACTCAAAAATCATGTTTCCGATCTGAAAGCTGTCGCCCAGGGCGAATCCGTCCTTCCCTTTTTGAGAGAGAGGTTTAATCATGCCGGCCGACTTGCCCACGGGCCGCAAGGTCAGATCATTATTTTTCTTGCGGGAGGCGAAATTGAAATCCTGCGGTAAGTCCAGATCCTTCACTCGCAGATTGACCCCGAAACGACTGCCCAGACTGAATTTATTGGACTCGAGCCGGTCCAGGCGAAAGGACGACTTCGTGGGGAAGCTGACCCCGTCCTCGTAGTAATTCAAAAAGCCCTCGGGCTTGTTATTAATGCGATGCTTACGCATGAGCATCCAGATGAGCAGGGCCAGTAAAATAAGCACCAGTAGAATGGCGGCCACCCACCAGTATTTCAAGATGTTGTTCCAGGCTACATTGCCGCGGATGGTTTTCACGACATCGCTCATGTCTCCGGCGTCGGCCTTGCGGGTACCGCCGTTCCCGGCCGAATTGCCTCCGCCGGAATCGCCGCCGCCCGCGGTGCCTTTACCGTTCGCGGAACCACCACCGGCGTTATCACCCGTGCCCCCCGAACCGCCGCCATTACCGGCATCGCCACCCTTGCCTTTCTTCACGGCCTTAACGCCTACGACCTGGGTGTTGGGGAAATCCTTCTTAATCTTGGAGACGATCTTTTCACTCTGGGCGTCCGTCAGGCTCACGTAGAAGATATGGTCTTCCTGGAGAAAGCCCGGGCGTTCCTTGCGAAGTTCGGAAAGCGAAAAGCTCCCCTTGCGACGACGGGGACCGGGGGCGTCCTTACCGTCCGATAGAATTATGATTACTTGTTCGCTGTC
>CAZGYS010000553.1:0-4824 GCA_964530305.1 uncultured Leptospiraceae bacterium | reverse complement strand
TGGCCCTGGTCATGGGCGGCAGCAACGACGTCTTTCAGGGTTTTGCTCCGGATGAGATTCGGGACATTGCCCTGGAGATTCGCGGACGCCTGGAGGAAAACGGCATCCGGCCCGTTTTCGGCGTACCCATCCCAATCCTTATGTCGGATCTGCACGCCAAGCTGGAAGTCTTTCGCGAGTGGCTACGCAATGAAGCCCACCCCGTTATTCCTTTCGACCAGGCCTTCATGAATGAAAGCGGAATTCGCGCGGGTTTGCTGCCGGACGGCGTTCACCCCACCCACGAGGGTTATCGCCTGATGGCGGACGTAGCCGTTGCGGCGCTGAGAAAAATTCTAAAAGGCGATGCCTGAAGGGCGATTAGGCCGCGTCGGGGCGCGCGTCCAGTACATGATCCGGTAGACCGGCCATGGCTTCCCGCAGAATGGCGGCGGTTTTCCCGGGGCGATGGGCGTTCTCGCTGATGTGGCGACGCCAACGACGCGAACCCGGTTCCCCCGCGAACAAACCAATCAAGTGCCGCGAAAGCGCGGTCAGGCGCATGCGCTCATTGCGGGCCACCTGTTCATCCATGTAGGGGATCATGCGTTCCACGATTTCGCGGCGCGTCAAACCCGGGCCTTCGCTTTCAAAAAACATTTTGTCCGCGCCCGCGAAAATGAACGGGTTCTCGTAGGCGGCTCGGCCGATCATGACGCCGTCGCACTGTTCCAGGTGGGCTTGGGCGTCCGGCAGCGTGCGAATCCCGCCGTTGATTTCAATACTGAGATGGGGAAATTCGCGCTTGAGGCGATAGACGTCCTCGTAGCGCAAGGGCGGCACGGTGCGATTTTCGGCCGGACTTAGTCCCTGGAGAATGGCGATGCGCGCGTGCACGATAAAACGATCACAGCCGGCGTCGGCCACGATGCGCACGAAGTCCGCCATCTCCTCGTAGCTTTCCCGCCCGTCGATGCCGATGCGATGCTTCACCGTCACGGGAATCGAGACGGCTTCGCGCATGGCCTCCACGCAACGCGCCACTGTTTCGGGCCGCGCCATGAGGCAGGCTCCGAAGCGTCCGCTCTGCACGCGATCGCTGGGGCATCCGACGTTGAGATCGATTTCATCGTAACCGTAGTCCACGCCGATGCGCGCGCTCTCGGCCAGATCTCCGGGATCGTCGCCGCCCAGTTGCAATGCCAGGGGATGTTCCTCGGGCGAAAATCCGAGCAAGCGCTGCTTATCTCCGTTGAGAATCGCCTGCGCGGTCACCATCTCCGTGTACAAAAGCGTGCGCCGCGTGATCAAGCGCATGAAAAAACGATAATGACGATCCGTCCACTCCATCATGGGCGCCACGCTGAGCACGGGCTTTCCTCCGCGCGCGCTCATGACTCGAAGACCTCCGCGCAATGGGCCCGCGCTTTTTCCAGGCCTTCGATGAGATGCTTCCGAAGTTCGGAAATCTCCGGAATCAACCAGTCCACGGAGCCGGTTCGGACCGCGTCGCCGGCGGCGCGGGACTTCTCGTTAAAGTCCGCGAAGAATTTGCGATGCATCTCTCCCGCTTCCTCTTTTTGTCCGGCCAACATCAGTTCGTTGAATTTGGGTCCATGGAAAAGATCGAAAGCCGCGGAAGCGCCCATGACCGCTAGAAGAGCGTCCGGCGGCGCAATATAGACGATGCCGGGACGCAAATGCTTCCCGAAGGCGTGAATGAGGCGCCCGCCGTAATTCTGATTCAAAACGACGGACACGACGGGAATGTGCCCCAGTACGTTCACGTCCAGCGATTCGCCGCCCACGGCTTGAATGCGCAGACGTTCCTGACGCGTACCCGGCATGAAGCCGGGGGCATTGGAGAGCATCAGCAAGGGAATATTGAAGCGATTCAACAGCTCGGTAAAGACGCGAAATTTCTCCGTACCCGGGGCGTCGGGAGCGCCGCCCATAATCAACGGCTGATCGGCGATGATGCCCACGACCTTGCCGCCCAATCGCGCGAAGCCCGTCACCAGACTGGGACCCTTGACGGGATCGTTCATTTCACGAAACACTTCCAGGAAGCTTTCGCGATCCACGACGGGTTGAATTACCGTTTCGATGATATCGTAGGGACGCGTGATGTCTTCCGGTATACCGGGCTTGCCCATGGGCTCCGCGAATTCCGGCCTTTCGCCTCCCTCCAGGTAGTCCAGCAATCGGCACGCCAGATCGAAAGCCTGCGAACGCGAATCGGCGATGAAGGAAGCATTCTCCCGAGCGAAACGCTCCACGGCATCGTCCCCGCGCACGAAGATGACGATGTCGGCACGACTATTCAATTCCGCCGCCCGCAAGCCGTCCAGATGCGTAATGATGTTGATTTGCGGCGGCCCGGACTTGTTCAACGTATTCAGAAGATCCGCGCGCGCTCGCCATTCTCCCGGTTCATGGCGCGAAATGCGTTGAAACCAGCGTCGACCGAAAATTAAAACGCGGGGAGTCGCCGTGCGATTGGCCATGCGAATCAGTTCCCGCGCGCGAATGGTCGCCGCCGCGCCCCGCAAACCGAAACGACTGCGCGGACCCAGCAGCAAGACTCGCCTTCCGCCCAGACGACCGAAACCACCCACCAGGGAACCGGCCGCGCGGTATTCGCCCTTTACGCGAAAGAACTCGCCGTCGTCCAGATCCGCGCGCAAGGCCGTTTCGCTCAGGACCACCAGATCATCAGCCGAGGGCTTCGACGATTTTACGGGGATGCTCGTCGAGCGACGAATTCCCGGGAGGATCTCTCGGCGGGAGAACAGCGCGTGCATGCGACGAATGACGTCCACGAGCTCGAGTTTGTTTTCCGTGACGCGATCCACGATACCCGTAAGGCCGCCCATGACTTCGCCGCCGCCGATATCGTAATTGGAATATTCCTCGCCGGTAACGGCGCGAATCACATTGGAACCCGTCAACACGCGATACGATTGCTCCGAGTCCAGCATCACCTGCAACACGGCCTGGGATGAACCGTAGACGTCCAGCCCGGCGGAGGAACCCGTACCCACCGCGGCCAGCAGGGGCCGCTCATTGCCCCCACCCGCGGTGCCGGCACTGGCCGTCCGGCGATAGTCCGGACCGAACAGCGCTTCCGGCGTACTGAACAATCCGTCCAGTTCTCCGAAGAGCTCCCGCAGAGCCGGATCGTGATTCTTTAAGGTATACTGCTCGAATTCCCGGGGTGAAACATGTTCGGCGAAAATCGCGTTCATCATGAAGCCCTGGGCCGCGCGGTTGAGGGCCGGGATGCCCTCCTTGATGTTCGCGCCGGCGCCGTCGTTCCAGATGTACAGCGCCGTACCGTGACGACGGGCCAGAAAAACCGCCGCGACGTATTTCAAACCTTCCAGATTTCCGGTGGCCCCGCCCTTAACGCGAGAATCCTTCATAAAAAATAGCGCCGGCGTCCCATGCATTAAGCCCACGTAAACGCGGGCGCCTACCGAGGAAGTTTCGCCTTCGCCGTCGATGGACGGCACGCGAATTTCCCGGATGGCCGCGCCGCCGTCGGGCACGTCAAAAGCCAGCTCAGCCCAGTATTCAATGGGCCACTTTCCGCGCGCGAACACCTTCGCGTCCCGGGGATCACGAAAGGGCTGCGCGGGGCGCGAATTGCGCGGGTCCACGTCCGCCAGATACTCGAATTGAATGGAGCCGCGCTTTTCCTGAAAGAGTACCGACGCCGTGTGCGCGGGCGATTCAAGGATAGTCCGCGTTCGAATTCGCAGAAGGCCCGCCGCCAGGTGCACGTTGCCGGCCACGATGCGCTCGGCCGCCAGCACTTCGCGGAGATCGTCCCGCGCGATTATTTCGCCTTGCGGCGCTTCGCTCGCCGGCTCCCGGAGCCGGCCGATCAGGTCCAGTTCGGACGCGGGATCGGCTAGAATTTCAATGCGATTGTTTTCGCGATATTCGCTTCGGACGGCCGCCGCCAGGGCCTCCAGTCCGTCTCGATAAGCACCGCGCAAACCTTCCAGTCCGGGTTCCGCCCAGGCGATTGCCAGGTAGGAACCGGTCCCGTCGTCCGCGAAGAGAACGACTCGTTCCCGGGGCGAAGCCATGCCGCGCGGAGGGTTTTCGCGCAATCCGACATAAGCCGCGGCCTCGACCGCCCACGACGGAAACGACGCCGTCGAGCCGTTCTCATTGAAGCCGGCACCGGCCGCGTCCGACTGATCCGCCTCTCCACGCGAACCGCGGCCGGGGCGACGCAGGCGCTTCTTGAGCAGCATGAATTCCTGAAGAGCTCGATCCAGATCCAGCCGCGCGAAACGGCTGGTATTCATGAAATCGCCGAGAAAAAGAGCCGTGTTCTTGGGAAACTTATAATAGGAAAGATCCAGTAAAGCCCGCAGGAGCTCCGGATGTTCGCGAGAGGCGTGATAGGCTCTTTGAAAGAGCAAAAACACTTCCTCGGATCGGCGTTTGATGCCGTAGGAATTAAAGAGCGAACTGATCAGGGCGGCGAAGCGCTCCGAGGGTTCGTAGTCGTCGGGCCGCGGACCATAGGCGAATACTCCGAACTCCGCGAAGAAGGACAAATCCCCCGCCAGCTCCGGCGAAAACAAACGGCGAATTCCACCGTAATGTACGAGCATGGATTCCAGTACGTCGGGAAACGGTTCCCGCGTATCGCCCGGATTGCCCTTTTCCAGGTTCACACCCAGAATCTCGATTAGATCTCGAATGACGTGCTCTTGTTCAATAAAGCCGCGAAAGTAACTGTCCGCCACTTCCAGCAAGTGAGGCAGGGACTCGGCGAAGTTCGCCAGGGCGTATTCCTTGAATGAACCGCTGAAGAGCGTGTCG
>CAZGYS010000552.1:0-4843 GCA_964530305.1 uncultured Leptospiraceae bacterium | reverse complement strand
TGATGATGTTGGGAGCCTTGTCTTTCTGTCCGAAGTACAGATGGCGGGGGCCGGGGACGCTCACCTGGAGATCAAAACGCTCGTAAAGGCGAGGAAGGTCATGGGCGTAGTCGGCGCCGTGGGCGTAGTCCGGGCGAAGCACGCCGATGGACTCGGCCTGGTTGGAAGCGGGGTCCACCAGATAGACTTCCACTTCCAGGCCCTCGACGAAACCGAAGGCTTCCTTGAAAAAGGTGGTGTCTTTGTTGTCCGGACCGCTCATGATCGCCGGCCTCCTTTCGCGAGAGTCTTTTATTAGACGATCGTCAGGCCTTCTTTGTTTGCTCGTCCGCGGGCTCGACGAACTTCATGGTCAACAACAACAAGACGATGCCGCAGGAAACCAGGGAGTCCGCCACGTTGAAGGTAGGCCAGTAGGGCCAGTTCAAAATAGGCACATCCTTCCAGCCGAACCAGATGCATTCAACGAAGTCCACCACACCGGAGGCGTGGTGCTTTTTGGGAAGCAGGGAAAAAACCCATTCCCGTGTAACCATGTTCTTCACGAACATCTTATCGATGAGATTGCCCGTGGCGCCGGAAAAGATCATCAGCCACGCATAGTGATTCCCCAGGTCCGGATTGTAGGCCCGGTACATAAATAAAAATATTATGGCCAGCAAACTGATGACGAAACCTACCACCGGCGTCGAGGGCCCCAGGCTGAACGCGAAACGATCGTTAAAGACCAGGCGAAACTTGATGTACTTGCCGCCTTCGCCGAGAATGGGGATGAAGGGTTTGCCGCCCGTGCGCAGTTCCTTAACGACGTCCGGCGGAATGGGATAGTGCTTGCGCATCTGCCGTTGCTGCATGACGAAGCGCAGGTTGTCGGTAACCAGTTTCTTCGTGTAGAGATCCGCTCCCACGAGAAGGGCGAAGGGCAACAGGAAGAACAGAGGATAAGTCTTTAGTAAAGGCTGAGGAAGTTTGAAACTGTCGGGAATTTTCATGGCGCGAAGGCCAGAGTAAAAACCCAATTCCGGTCGTCAAGACTATTGAAATCGCCATGCAATCCAGCCCGCTGATTCAGGAACGAAGTCGGTTACTCGCTCAAATGGAGACGGGTTCGGATACGCAACGTCTGGCCGCGCGCGTTTTCCGGGAGCTGCTGGCCGACCTGGAGACCGTGTCCATGGGGCCGCCCGGTCTCGCCGGAACCATTCCCCTGGGCCTGAACCTTCCCGACAGCGACCTGGACATCGTGCTGGAAATCGAGGAGCCCCACGCGGCCCGGGACCGGCTGGGGGACGCCTTCGACCGGGAAGCGGACTTTCGCATGCATATCCGCGAACAGGACCAGGCCGTGGTGTGCGCCTTCACGCGCGAGGGCTTGCCCGTGGAAATTTTCGGTCGGGCGGAGCCGGTGGAGACCCAGCCGGCGTATCGCCATATGATTGTCGAGGAACGTCTATTGGATTTGGCCGGGCCGCGCGCTCGCGAAGCGATTTTGCGGATGAAAGCGGACGGCATCAAGACCGAGCCCGCCTTCGCGCGCTGTTTCGGTTTAGCGGGCGATCCCTACGCCGTCTTGTATGACTTGTATGACTTGTATGGCCTGGTGGGCGATGCGTCCGCGGACGAATTGCGGGCCCTGGTTGCGGCCGCGGGGTATCCGTGATTATTCGCCGTAGACGTAGGCCAGGCGCATGTACATGCCCGGGTTTTCCTTGATGTAGCGCACGATGTTGTCCCGGCCGATGGCATAAACCGTCAGGTCCGAGCGGGCGTGAAAGGAAAGCGTGGAGGGAGCTTCCTTCTGGAGCTGGTAGATTTCGCCGCAGAAATCCCCGCGGGTCAACTGCTCGATTTCGCGGCCGTCTTTCATGACCGAGACGTTTCCGCTCTTAATAATAAAGGCTTCGTTGAACGTATTGTCCTGCTCAATGAGGTAGTCCTGACCCGCGCAGGATCTCTGTTCCATGATGAGTTCCAACTGCGTGGTTTGGGCCGAGGTAATGCCGCGAAAGAAGCGCGATTTATTGAGCACGTCCCAGGTCCCCGTCTGGCGAATCTGACTCAGGCGAACGAATTTCTTGGAGAGGTCCGAACCCTTGATAAAGTTAAGGAACTTGGTCTTCTCAATGGTCAGGGCCGCGACGTCGGTCTCGGCGATGACGTCCGCGCTGCGGGGCTGATTCAGGATCAGGGAGGCTTCGCCGAAGTATTCGTAGGAACCGTAGCGTTTCAGTACGTCGTAATCCGTGCCGCCGTCGTGATCGGCGCCCTCGACTTTAACGACTCCGGAAAGAATGATGTAGAACTTGTCTCCCGGCGTGCTCTTCTTGATGATTAAATCGCCGCGACTGAAATTCTCCTCTTCCACCAGGGCAATGAAGTCCTTGGCCTTGGAGACGGGAAAGTCCCGAAAGATGTCCACGTTGGAAAGCGCGTCCAGCAGGCGATACGCGCTCTCGTGCTTGGGCGGCGTCACCGGCGGATAGAGGGTGTTCTCCATGCCGAACTTTGCCAGCCGTAGATGAGTGCCCTCGGGCATGTCCTTCTTGGCGATGTGATAAACCGTGGTCTTCTTTTGCACTTCGGGCGGCAGCGAACTCAAGTAGTCCACGCGCGTATGCAGGGGCGGAATACCGGCTTCATGATAGATGATGTCGTGGTGCCAGGGAAAGTCCAGCAGGTCCGCGTAGCGCGAATCCGTCAGCACGCCCTGTTCATGCAGTTCCTTGAAGCGCTCCGGATCGTTCAGGTGATCCGATGAATAGACGAAGCTCTTATCCTGAAAGGTAAACTCGAAACTCAGGCTGGGAATGGAATGCAGGGCATAGGAAAAATGAAACTCGGCGCTGTTGATGTACTGGGGTTTGCCGATGATGACCGGTACGAAATCGAAGAGCGTGAACAGCTCCTTGATGGGGATCTTCGTCAGGGCCGAGTACTTGCGAAGGAAGGAGTACATGGCCGTCTCGGTCGTGTAGATCGTGATCTTGCCTTCCTCTAAAATCTTCTGAAACGTTCCCGCGTCGTGGTCCGCGTGGCAATGGGTAAGAATGATCGAATTGATGGCCTTGGGATTTACATTGGATTTGCGCAGCCATTCCGTGGAGTTGACCGGCGGATCCACCATGATGCCGCTGTGATTGAGCCATAAAAGAAAACCGCTGGTGTTTTCCTCGGGATCGAAGCCGTGGGAGGGACCCAGGCAGGTGATGCCCAGCAGGGGCGGCTGATAGGGTTCCGGCAGACGCTGGCCGGTATCATAGATGATGTGAAAGTCCACTTCGCCCGGAATCTTCACGGGCCCGTTTCCGGTTTGCTCGTCCACTACTTCGAAATCGCCGTCGTCGAGCTTGCGAATGCGAACTTCCTCGAAACGAACTTCATCGCCTTGAAAAACAACGAACTCGATGAGATCCTCAAGTTCGCGATTACCGCGAAAGTGATCCATCTCCGCCTGCATGTCGGGAAAGCCGAAGGTGTCTTCGTTCTCCACGTACTCGGAGCGTAGATCCACGTGCTCGGGTCCGAAGACGGATTCACGCAACACGATGGTGAGCTGCTCTTTTTGTTCCTCGGTGCAAACCACGAAGGTCTTGCGCTGGCGCAGGAAGTGATTGTAGTAAAGGGGAAACTCCATCTCGGCGACGGAGATGCCCTTGTACTTGTCGAAGAACTTATTGGGCAGGACGAAAATCTGGGGCGAGCTGCGGGGCAGCGCCATGGTGTCCTTGATGGTTTCCGGCGGCGATCCGAACTGGACGTAACCGGCGGAGGTATCGACGAGATAGCCGCCGCGGGGTAACCGGGTAAACGGCTCGGTCAGCTCAACTTTCTTCACTATCGACATAATGCCTGGGGCCGGAATAGAGGAAGTGTGGGCTTTTCGGGGGATTAAGCAAGCGTTTTTTCCCGCGGGCGTTCACGGACGCGCTTCGCGAGGGGTTTCGCCCGGCGATGCGAGGGCGCCGTTTGCGGGCCGAGTTTAGTTTGCGCCGCGGTAAATCATCAAGTTCAGGTATTTACTCTTCCACGAATAAGTTGGACTGAGCGGCGTCACTTTCGATCGGCTCCCGAACAAGGTTCCCATTTTCCTTTTTCTCCAGATACTCGAGTTTCTTTTCCGCGTGGTTTAACATCTCCTGGCAGAGTTTGCGCAATTCCATTCCACGCTCATAGGAGGTTATGGATTCGTCCAGGGTCAGACCGCCGCTTTCCAGCGAGCGCGTCAGTTTTTCCAGTTCTTCGAGGGCTTCTTCGAAGCTGGGGGTTTTAGATTTTTTTGCCATTCCATTCATCAGGCCGGAACCGGGACAAGTTCCAGCGTTTCGAGCTTACATACCAATGGAGTCCGGCCGATCTTTCCCGCAATCACTTATTTGAGTCCCCGATTCGTAGCCCCGGCGGCACGCCCCTTGTGTTATCTTCAGTTTGGGGCTTCGATCAGGAGTGGTTGGACGTCAGGCCCGCCACGAAACCGGCCAGGGTCGGCCCCGGTGCTTCTCCCCGGCGAGCGAAAATGAGCCGGCAGTCGTCCAGAAAACGGTCGGGCTTGTAGGTCGAGGACGGATCCTTAACTCCCCAGCGCAGGGGCGGCAGGTAGGCGGGCGGCGATCCGCCGAAGACATTGGAGCCGGCGTCCAGGACCGTGCCGGTGTTCAGCATGGTGCCGATGGCCGTTTTCACGCAATCGCCGATGACGGAACCGAACTTAATGCGACCGGTATCCACGTCCAGGAGTCGGGGCTCGGTTCCGGTTGGTCGGAACTCCTCCGCCACCTTTATGCGGATGCGACCGTAGTTGTTCTTGAGATCGGAAGTGGTGGTCAGAGCGCCCAGGTTGACCCAG
>CAZGYS010000551.1:0-4858 GCA_964530305.1 uncultured Leptospiraceae bacterium | reverse complement strand
TCGGCCGGCAGGGGCGCGAAGACCGGCGGACGCGATGGAACGCGAATCGGCAAAATCCAGACCACGTCCAGGTATTTGTTCAGGGGCGTCCGGTTTAATTGCTCTCCCAGAAATTCCATGTATACGCGAAAGTCCGCGTAGTTAAAGACGAAGTCGGACCACATGCGCGTATGCTCCTGAAAGTGGCCCGACCAGCTCGTGATTTCGCCGTGGTACTTGAGCGGCGTGCTTTCGCAAAGTTCGACTTTGTCGCCGGGTTTTTCGCCTTCGCCGCCCGGTTTGCCGCTTTTGTTGTTTACGCCGCCCGCTTCGCGACCGTAAATCGCCTGGAAGCCTTCGCGGGAAATCTTGCCGTGAAACTCCAGGGGGAGGTCGTTGTTCGGATCGGCCAGGGGGGCCATGGCTTCGGCCAGTTCAACCGCCGATGCGAAAGCGCGCATTCGCAATTCCAGGGCGCGCGCGGGCAGGGTGCGTAGAGTCACGCGCAGGATGCAACCGGTCTGGCCCAGCCCGGCCAGGGTATACCGGAATAGTTCCTCGTCCTGGTCCGGGGATATCCTACGCGATGAGCCGTCCGGTAAGAGCAGCAATAGACTTTCCACCGCGCTGGTTTGCAGTCCCTCGTTTATTGAACGGGGGCCGATGCCGCCCACGGCGATGGTGCCGCCGACGGTGGTGGACATGGGCGTCGTGTAGACCGTGACCGATCGCCCCTTCTCGTTCAAGGCGATTTCCAATGCATGCCAGGTAAGCCCGGCGAAGACGTCCACGCGATGGTCGTCCAGAAAAACGATATCGTCCGGCCGGGCGTTTTCCCGCCGCATCTCCAGCACCAGCCCGTCCAGGGCGATGCCGTGCCCTTCGCATGAATGACCGGCGCCCCGCAGAGCCAGCGGTGTTTTCGTTTCGCGCGCGAAGCTCAGCGCGCGAGCGGGATCCGACGAGTCTTCCGGGCGCAGGACGGCCCGGGGCACGGCCCGCAGGGCGCCGCCGTAGTTCAGGGCGTACGCCTCCAGGGTGTCGGGCGCGTCCGCGATTTCGCCCCGGAAACCGCCCGGTTCGCGCAACCGGGTGATGGATGCGATGGTCATATAAATAAGGGCGGAGAGCCCCGCGCGCAGGGCAAGCAAATTCACTTGCAATATTTTATCCGACCGACATAACGTCCCTGTGTCCGAAACCTCCCGATCATTCGACGTCGTAATTTGCGGAGGAGGGCTGGCCGGTTTGACGCTGGCTCGGCAACTGAATCGCCTGCCCGCGGAGGAAAGACCCGCGTCCATCGCCGTAATTGAAAAGACCGTGGGTCCCCTGCCGGCCGGAGCCCACAAAGTCGGCGAATCCACCGTGGAAGGCGGCGCCGATTATCTTCGCAATGTCCTGGGACTGACGGACTATCTCGAACAAAAGCATCTCTTCAAGAACGGCCTGCGCTTCTTTCTGGGAGCCGGAACCATGCCCCTGCACGAGCGCCCGGAAGTGGGGCCGGGTCGCTTTCCCATTACTCCGGCGCATCAAATCGACCGGGGGCGCCTGGAACAGGACCTGCGGGACATGCTTCGCACGGAAGGGGTCGAAATTTTCGAGGGTTATGTCGTGCGCGAAATCACAATTGGAGCGGCTACCCATCCTCGCGAACTGGATGAAAGACATGCGGTGGCGCTGGATGGTCCCGGTGGGTCCGTGATGCTCCGCTGCCGACGCGTGGTGGACGCCCTGGGGCGGCGCCGTTTCCTGCAGAGCCGCCTGGGCCTGAAACTCAAGCGCGGCGAAAAACGCAACGCGGTCTGGTTTCGCGTAGGCACCCGTCTGGATCCCAACGACATGGTCTCCGACCAGGAGCGCGACTGGCACGCGCGGGATCCCGATAGGGAACGCATTCTTTCCACGAATCATTTCATGGGCAAGGGTTACTGGGCCTGGTTGATTCCCCTGGCCGGCGGCATGACCAGCGTCGGCATTACGGCGGCCGACCATCGCCACGGCTTCGAGCAATACGCCGACTTCGAAAAAGCGCGCGGCTGGCTGGAACAGCATGAACCGGCCATCGCCGCGGCCATGACGGCGCACGATGATGGAAGTGAGCCCCTGGACTTCAAGGGGCTCAGCGATTACTCTTATGGAGGCGAAGAGTTTTTTTCCCGGCAGGGCTGGTTTCGCGTGGGCGAAGCGGCCGTATTTACGGATCCCCTCTACAGCATGGGAACGGATTTCATCGCCTTCGCCAATTGCCTGACGACGGACATCATCGCCCGGGAAGGCCGGGGAGAAACGGTTCATGACCTGGTGGAAGGTTACAATCGCGCCTTCGCGGAGATTACCGATTGCTTTCGCGATATGTTCGACGGTTCCTACGACGTCTTCGGCTGTCCGCGGGTAGCCGCCCTCAAGTTTCACTGGGACATCTTCTTTTACTGGGCCTTTCTCGCGCCGCTTTTGATTTTTCACGTGTATCGCCTGCAGGGCGCGAAGTTGCCGGAATATTGCGCGCCGTATATCGAGCTGAACCGGCGCATGCAGAAACTGTTTCGGGACTGGGCGGCACGAATTGAGGCGGGCGGCGGGAACGACGCTCCCATAAAGGACTTCATTCATTTTTCGCCCGACAATACCCTGTTCACGATTCTGCATCGCGAACTGAACGAGGCTCGGAGTCCGGAAGCTGGGCGCGAATACATGGACAATCACATGCGCTCCCTGGAAGAAACGGCTCAGGTAATTTTTCTGGAAGCGGTGGAAGACGTTCTACCGGACGCATTGAATCGCTTTGAGCAGCCCACCTGGACGGCCGTCTGGTTGAACTCGTTCGCCTTGAGCCTGGACCCGGCGCGCTGGGAACGGGACGGATTGTTCGAGCCCCGTTCGCCCCGGCGAGTACTCCTGCGCGTCAAGATGGAGATGAACACCTACCTGCGCTGAGTTGTTTCGCGTTCGGGCTCATGGAACTTCACGGACGCGACACCGCCTCGATTCGCTTCGGCCAGGTTCCCCTTGCGCCCGCGGACCAGGAACTCAAGCAAGCCCTGAACGGAAGCCTGTTGGCCCTGTGCGGCGAACTGCCGGAACCCCTGCAGGGCTCCGCGGCGATTTTCCTCAGCACGGCCGGCGGGACGCCTCCGGGCCGCTTTGATTTTATTCGCGTTTTCTACGCGCCGTTGTGGACGTTCATCAATCACCTGGCGCCTCCCGGCGACGCCGGCCAAGAACACCGTCGCGCCCGGGCGATTCGCGGCCAGGCCATGGCCATGCTCCTGCATTTGCTGGACGACCACCTGGTGGACGGTGATGAACCGGCCGACCACATGCTGCTGCAGTTAAGGACCTTCGCCTGGAACGCGTTTGACGACTCCGTGCGTGAACTGGCGGAGCGCGAAGACCGCGGTTCGGCCATGGTCCGCGAACTCATCGACGGTTATTTCTCCGCCGTGCATGCTCCGCCCCGGGGCGATTCGCTGGAAATCTATCTGCGGACGTTTCGCGCGCAAATAGGAACCTGGTTGGCCGTGCCCATGCTGCTGGCCGGTTCGAAGGCCGCCGGCGTGCGTACTTGCCTGGAAGAGTTTTCGCTGGCCTGGCGAATCCTGGACGACGTGCAGGATCTGGACAAGGACTCCGAGCGGGCCGCGCCCACGGCGGTGTATTTCGCGCTGTCGACCGAGTCGCGGAGAATCTGGAAGGACCCGGCCATGCTGGGCAATCGCCGTGAGTTATTGCGCGAAGCACTGGAGCGGGAAAACGTCCTGGAAGGGCTCCTGGGACGAGCCCGAGAGCATCTAAAAATCGCCGCGGCAAGCGCGCGGGACAGCGGTTGGTCGGCTTACGCGGAGCAGATCACGGCCCTGGGCGGTGAGTTGTAACGGACGCGCTTGAGCCGCCGGCATATCGCCCGCGTCAGGCGGCCGCGTCGCCGCGATCGAAGCTCAGCTTGAAGGTAGTGCCCCGGCCCGGTTCGCTTTCCACGTTGATGTCGCCGTCGTACAGGGAGACGATCTTGCGCACGATGCCCATGCCCAGGCCGATGCCGCTCTGGGGACGCGTCGTAAAAAAAGCGTCGTAGATTTTCTCGCGATGGTCGGCATCCATGCCCACGCCGTTGTCGGAAATGGTCAGCTCGATTGAATCGTTGAGGTGTTGGCCGCGTATGCGAATGACCCGTTCCTCGTCCGGAGCGAAGGCCTTTTCGCGAATGGCGTCCCGAGCGTTCAGGATAATATTCGTGATGGCGGAATGAAAATGGGGCTCGTGGCCTTCCAGTACCAGGGGTCTATCGCCGTCGGGGACCTGGATCTCAATGCTGATTTTATCGCCCTTGAATTCCTCGCTGTAATTGCGAGCCAGATCCGCCAGCATGCTGGAGACGTTCACCGCGTCCCGGCGCGCCTGTTCCTGACCGATGACGGAGTAGTCCATAATCTCCCGGGTAATGGCCAGTCCCCGCAGCACGGCCTGGTAGGAAATCTCGGTGATGTCTTCCAGCCGTTGCTCATTGTCGAAGACGCGACGCATGAGACGCAGGCAGTTCTCAAGTTCCCCGGGTTTCAGGATGCCCTTGAGGTCGTGGAACATTTCCTTCAAAAGGCGACTGCTGTTCAAGCTTAGACTTTCCGCGGGGCCGGCCTGGTCTCGGCCCAGGGCCTGCTCCAGAAGAAGCCGCGTGCCGGAGAGGGCATTGCGAATCTCGTGGGCGAATCCGCCGGCCATCTGCCGTTCGGTGGATTCCTTTTCCAGCTGCACGATGCGGGACTGAGCTTCGCGCAGACTGGCCGTGCGTTCCTGTACGCGATTTTCCAGGTTCTGGTTTAGATCCTGGAGTTCGCCGTGGGCGGCTTCCAGGTTCGCGTGCACGTCCGAGAAACGT
>CAZGYS010000550.1:0-4862 GCA_964530305.1 uncultured Leptospiraceae bacterium | reverse complement strand
GCCGGCGGCGACAGCGACACCTGATCATCCCAACAACGGAGTATTGAACATGAAAAAAATCGCAGCTATTCTTATGATTCTGGGAATCTTTTCCCTGGCCGCCTGTAAAAAAGGCGACACCGCGGATAAAGGTGGCGACACCGGTGGTACCACCACCAAAGCCGCTAAAATCAATCCCGACAATGTCGAGAAAGAAGTCGACGCTCTCATCAAAGAGCTGGACTCCATCAGCGACGACATCGATTAATTCTCGTTTCGAGCGTTAATAAGGAAGCCGCGGGTTGTTTTCAACTCGCGGTTTTTTTGTGTGTCGGGCTGACGCCCTTCGCTGAGGGCTCCTGTTTCGGGCTTTCGCCCTGCGCTGAGGGCTCTTTTATCGTGAAGGTCTAAGGGTCTAATGGTGCAAGGGTCGAAGGGGAGCGCCGTTAGACCCTTTTACCATTTATCGGACCACAATCGATTTTTTGAATATTTCAATCGGCGCGAAGGCTCCGTTTTGCTTCAAAACGATTTCGCCCAATTTGGTCATTTCCAGAATGGCCAGGAAGGTGGCGATGATCTCGCCGCGGTGCATGGAGGCGATGTCCTCAAACAAATCATCAAAGGCGAACGATACCGCGTTCTCCAGAAGCGAACGAATCAGGGCCGACTTTTCATCCACGGAGAATTCCTCCATGGTGATCTTCATTTCAAACTGTTCGGGCGCCGCTTCCTTGAGTTTGTCCAGCACGCCGGCGTAGGCTCGCACGAGATCCACGAGACTGACTTCCAGCATGGAGTCGTCGCCATCGTCCGTGGCCGGTCCCATGTCCCGGGGAGTCACGCCCGTATCGCGCGTGAGCATTCCGGAGCTGACGTCCTCAAGATTACGCAACTTCTCCGCGGCGAACTGAAACTTGCGATGTTCCAGCAATTGTTGAATCAGTTCCGGCGGCAAGCGCGGGTCCGCGTCCTGTTCCTCGAACCCGGGGTCGGGCAGGAGCGCCTTGCTTTTGTAGAACAGCAGACGAGAAGCCATCACGGCGAAAGAAGATGAATGCTCGATTTGGAGCTCCCGACTGCGAGCCATAAAG
Source organism: uncultured Leptospiraceae bacterium (assembly GCA_964530305.1). Classification (GTDB taxonomy): domain Bacteria; phylum Spirochaetota; class Leptospiria; order Leptospirales; family Leptonemataceae; genus CAZGYS01. The sequence continues at coordinate 3,789 of CAZGYS010000550.1, read as the reverse complement.
TCCAGAAAGTCGTCGGTGATCTTGTTCAGGGATACCTCGAAAATATCCACCTGGTAGGCTTCGATAAGTTCCCACAGGAGCGTAAGAGGGCCTTCCTCGGACTCTCCCTCCGGACTGGTCCAGGAAACCATGAAACCCGGAATGGGATTGGCGGGAGCGGGAGTATCGGTCTGGCCTTCCGTTTGGCCTGCTACCTGGCCTTCGGTTTGCTCGCCGGATGCCTGCTGCGCGGGCTGGTCGGCCGTTTGGTCCTGGGGAGAGCCGGCTTGATTGTCCGCCTGGCCGTCCGCCGATTGGTTCTCGGGAGCGTCGGCCGGTACGTTGGCCTGAAGTTCGCCCTTTATGTCCGCGCCGGTCTCGGGCGGTGCGTTTTCGAGGGGCGTATTTTGGATTGAATCAGCGGGGGAAGGAGTCGAATTCTCGTCCGCGGAATTCGTCTCATCTTCCCGTGGTGTATCTTCCTCGTCTACGGGTGACATTGGGAACCTACCCCGCGTGGATGCATGGGTCGGGAGGGAAAGCGCGTGTCAGGAGAGCGCTTTTTGAACGGCTTGTTGGAGGCGTTCGGGAGGAAAAGGCTTCACGACGAAGTCTTTGACGCCCATCTTGATGGCCCGGGTCAAGAGCTCTTCCTGGCCGAGAGCGGTTACCATGACAATCCGCGCGCGGGCATCCATCTGCAGAATTTCCGCCGCCGCGTCCAGACCGTCCTTTTCACGCATGGTGATGTCCATGGTCACCAGGTCCGGATTCAATTCCTTGTACTTGTCGATGGCCTGATTTCCATTCTCGGCCTCGCCGGCGATCTCATGTCCCGCGGACTCCAAAGCGTCCTTTACGAGCGTTCTCATGAACTTGGCATCATCAACAATCAATACTCTGGCCACATCTATCTCCCAATGGGAACCGCTTATGCTACTTATACTCTTGCGCTAATTGCGCTCGCGTTCCATACCACTATCGGATGCGGGGTTTATTTCCGCAAGCAGTCCCGCGTGCACATATCCACGACAAGGCAGAGAAAATCTACTTATTTCCGCGCGACGGTTGAAAAAACTTCCCCGTACTCCAGACTATGTTTCCCCACCGCTCGTCGCGGGGTGTCGGGCGATTGGACCCAAACAAAAATCGAATATTTCTCCAATTCGGAATCATAGCCGGAACAGGGAACGCAATTGCGTCGTAATTTCTCCCAGCGGGACGACCCGGTCCACCGCGTCCATTTCAATGGCGCGACGATTCATGCCGAAAATGACGCTGCTGGCTTCGTCCTGCGCCAGGGTTAAACCGCCGGCGTCGTGCACCATTTTCATGCCGTCCGCGCCGTCGCGACCCATGCCCGTCATGATGATGGCGCACAGCCGTCCGTCGAACGCGCTTACCGCGCTACGCAGGGTCACGTCGATGGAGGGGCGATGGGAGTTCACGCGAGCGCCCCCGTCCAGGCGCACCCGGGCTTGTTCCGATTCGTTCTCGATGAAAACATGCTGATCGCCCGGGGCGATGTAGGCATGGCCCGGTTCCAGCAGGTCTCCGTCCGCCGCCTCTTTCACGCTCAAGGCCGAAAGTCCGTTCAATCGCTCCGCGAAAGCCGCCGTAAAAACCGGCGGCATATGCTGGACGACGACGACGGGCAGGGGGAAGGACGGCAGTTGTTCGAAAATAGTCTGCAGGGCGCGGGGCCCGCCCGTGGAGCAGCCAATGAGCAACAGCTTGCAATCGTCCGGAACCTGTAAGGGGGCTTTCGTCGCCCCCGAGGACTTGCCGGCTCCCTCGGGACGGCGAGGACGCATGGTCCGTAGAACGGGGACGCGGGTTTGCTGGAATTCCTCCACCTTGGTCAGCAAGGAGCGTTCCATTTCCTGGACGGAAAAGCGAGCGCTGACCGAGGCCTTGGGAATAAAGTCCAGGGCGCCGGACTCAAGGGCCTGCCAGGTGATGGACGCGCCTTTTTGAGTCAGGACGGAAAGCATGAGCACGGGCGCGTTGATGCCCCGTGCGCGCATTTCGCGCAGGGCGGTGAGGCCGTCCATGACGGGCATCTCCACGTCCATGATGATTAAATCGGGGCGATACAGGATGGTGCGATTGATGCCTTCTTCGCCGTTCTCGGCCTCGGCGATGATCTCCACCCCATCCAGCGAGCTCAGCGTAACCTTTACGGCTTCCCGCGAAAGAGCCGAATCGTCGATCAACAATATCCGCAGCGGTGTCAAAGGCGATTGATCAGGTCATCCAACGACGACCGGGGTACAAAGAGGAAGAGGCGTCCCAGCAACTCCATGTCCTCTCGGAAAAAGTCGGCACTGATATAAATGATCTGATAAGGTTCATCGCCGCTGCGCGTGGGCTTGAATTGATCCATCATTTGTTCCACGTTGCCCCGAATAAAGGACGGCGGCGAAGGCATGACGTTCGCGCTGATTTTGTTGGCGATGGCGTTGAGAATACTGGAGCCCACGATGTTCGTAAGTTCCGCGAGCACGGATTCCAGATCCTCGGTAGAGATTTTTTCGGGCACCCAATCTTCCCGGGGCAGACCCATGAGATCGCCCGCGGCGCGATAACCCGTGGCCTCGTCGAAAACGAGCAGCAGAACGTATTCGTGATCGCCCTCGGTATCCAGACGTACGCCCACGATTCTGTCCGCCGGCATGTAGCCGGACAGCTCCTTCGGGGCGACCACCTTGAGCTCGGGAACGCTCACTTCCACGGTCACGCCCAGCAACTGGGACAGGACCATGCCCGCCCCGGTCATGCCGGTATTGACGACGCTGTAGAGGCGATCGTACTCCTCCTGGGAAATTTCCCGGGGCGCTTGATCCGCCGCGGAGATTTCGCGCGCGCGATCTCGGCGGGCTTCCTTATCCGCGCGCATGGAAGCGAGCACTTCCGCGACGCGATCATCGGCGTCCTCGGCGGCCGGGGGATCGATGGCATCCGCGGAACCGGACGCATAGGAATCATGGAGTTCATTTACCAGGGCGTCGCCGGAGACGGGTGAAGAGACGGGTGAGTCCCCGCCGGGCAGGTCGTCGCCGGGAATATCGCTCTGGGCGAAGAGGATATCGTCCGAGTCGGTGTCGCCCGTAGGCGGTTCGGTTGCCGGCGGGGCATCGGCCACGGAGGATTCAACCAGCAGGCCGGAGGCATCGCTTTGATCGGAAAACAGCACCTGGGCGGGGTCCGGCTCTTGCGGAGGCGGAGCAGCGGGAGCCGTCGTTTGCGCGGGCGCCGAACCCGACGGCGGTGAGCTCGGCGCTTGCGAGTCGGAGAAAATCAGATCGGCCAGATCCTGGCCCTGGGGCTCTCCCTGATTGCCGGACGAATCTCCCGGGGGAGGACCGCCGGCCGGAGCCGCGGGTAAACTCTGGGAGCCCGCGCTCTCACGGGGTGGGGGCGCGATGGCGGTGGATGCTTCCGGGCGATCGCGTTCATCGCCGCCGTCGCCTCCTCGGCGTTGGCGAGTGGGGCGGCTGCGTTCGGTGGTGCGCGCCGCGCGATTCATTTCCTCAACTTGAAGATTGTAGGACGTGACGGCTTCCAGGGATTGCAGGGTATCCACGAAGCCCGTCATGGATGCTTCGCGTTCATCGCGCCCGGCCAGCTCCAGCAGACCCTGCACGTCCAGAACCATGACGATGCGACCGTCCCCCATGAGGGTGGCGCCGATGAGACCCTTGACCATGCGAAAGTTTTGATCCAGGGTCTTGATTACGATTTCCTTTTTGCCCACGAGATCGTCAAGACCCTGGATCAAAACTTTCGCATGGTCAAGGGTCTTGATTA
>CAZGYS010000549.1:0-4875 GCA_964530305.1 uncultured Leptospiraceae bacterium | reverse complement strand
GAACCTGGACGGTCGCATGAACATCGACGTGGGCAACGCCGAGATATTTCGCGGCACCGGAGTGTCGTATACCTTTCGCCTCCCGGAGCGCCATTCACTGGGGATTTCGTATCGCGCGGGGGATTTCGTCTACGGCCTAGACACGGCCTACATCAAGTGGAAATGGACCGGCACCTTGAAGCAGGTATTGGAAGACGCCTGGTTTCCCACTCCGGCCGGAAGAACCAATCTGGTCGTGGGTAACTTAAACCTTCAGGATCAAGTCAGCGCGCGCATGGGCGTGGAATACGACGCGGGGGGAACGGCGCTTCGAGCCGGCTTCGGCGTGGCGCAAACGGCGGCTACGCCCGAGGGTCTCATTCCCCTGGCCGGAGCCGTTCTACTGGAACGCATCATCGGCCTGGGCGCGGGTTTTCGCTTCGGGCGCTACCAGCTCGACCTGGCCTACAATCACCTGTTTCGCAATCGCCTGGGCGGCGCGAGCACGTCCGATTGGGATCTCCAACACGCTATCTTTTCCGCGGCGCCCGCCGATATTCGCGTATTGGATTTCGATCACCAGAGCGCCGTGCACACCCACGCCCTGGTGGTGAATCTCTCGATGCGCTTTTAGTGGTGCTCTCGAGTGGGCCGTCCGGTTCAGAGGAATACACGCCGCGCGATTTCGCGAATACGACGAACGGTTAGACCCCGTCGTGCCTTTCCATGGCGATGCGCGTGCATCCAGGCACCCGCGGCTTCCAACAATTCAACGGCGGCTCCGGGAAAATTCGTGCAGCGTCGTTCCCCCGCCGCCCGTAGAACCTTTTCCAGAATATCATCCGAAAGCGATAAATCAAAACGGTGCTCCAGTTCGGGGCGAACATCGCGTAGGACCTCGGACGTAGTCACATCGTCCAGCGCCTCAATGCGGAACTCGCTCACGCCGCCCATAAGCGCCTTGCCGGACGACCAGTGCTCAACCTCGCGCGATGACGCGGCAACGCAGGAGAGTTCTCGCGCTCCCAGATAGAAAGCCAGCGCGGCACCGTGCATCGGCGGGAGATCATGAGCCTGGTCCAGAAAAATGATTACATTGGGGGCTCCCCGCAAGCCACGCAAAATACGGTCCAATCGTCGCACGAGATCAAAGTCATCGGCCATGGTTGCGCAATTCACGGCCACCAGGTGTTGATTCCGAAAGCGCGCCGGTACGGTCCCCGCGCCAAGCCTACGGGCCAGTTCGCGCATGACGGCGGTTTTACCCGTGCCCGAGTTTCCCATCAGAGCAACGAGCCCGTGCTTCCGCCGTCCCAGGGCGATGAGAATCCGGTCGACCTCGCTTTCGCGCCCGCGAATGGGAAGCGGCGCCATCTCCAGCTCGGGGCGAGTCCAATCCTCCGCGAAATTGGACGGTTCGACAAAGGCTGCGCGTTCAGGCGGCGGCGAAAATAGCTCGGCGTGCAATTGCTGAACGGTATGAAAATCGAGCGCGAATTCCGCGAAGAGCGCCTTCAATGCTTCAAAGGGGAGATTCGCGCCCTCATCCTCGGAGCGAGACTTCGAGGTTTCGCATTCAAACAGCAAAGCCAGCAGGATATGTTCCGTACCGATGTGCCCGTCCGCCGCTTCTCGGGCGATTTGCCAGGCCGTGAGAAGGATGGCGTCGCGCGTATCGACTTTCCCTTTGCCGGCCGACGGCCCCGGGGACAAAGCCAGTTGTTCCAGTCTCCGGGTAAAGCGCCGGAGGTCGACGAGAAGGCCGCGCAGTAGAACGACGCCCGCCGTTTCCCGCGCTTGCAGGATAGCGAGCAAAATATGCTCAGGAAGAATCTCGCCCCGGCCACGACCGAGAGCCTCGGCGGGAGCCGGCTCGTCCAACACCCGACGAGCCGGGAGAGGGCTCGCCACAAGCCGTGTTCAGGATGAAACCGAGCGATTAGCGCGGGGAGGCGATCTTCGACGCCGCGTCGTGAAGAGCGCTTCGTCTGGGCGTCACGGCCGGAGCCCCGGCATCGCCGCTGCCGGGTACCCAGGCGGACTTACAGCCCACCAGGCGATCAATTTGCCAGCTTGCATCGGTCTTGTTCAGCCCGCGACAGTTCGCGAACGCGAAAGCCGTCATGAGCATGAGACCGGTAATCGCCGCCGCGCGTTTCCATGCATGTCCTTGTTGATTCATAAGTTTCCTCTCGGGCCGGATCTTTTAATTACGCACCATAAGTTATGGATTATTTCAAGCAATCTCCGCCGGACTTATAGGGTGCCATGCCGGAAAAGTCCGGAACGCGATTGATGGATTGCACTTTTAGAAAATGCGGCAGGCCCAGAATGGCGCTCGTCTTCATGTCGGCCGGTTTCAGATCCCCGTGACGCCAGGTCATGCGGCCCGAAATCCGGACGTATTTCCCGTCCAGGACCTCGGCTTCGCGGGCGTCCCAGCCGTAAGCGTAGACGGCCTTCGCGCCATTGGACTGACGAATGATCCGGGCCCGCACGCCGCCGGTTTCACATTGTTCATACCGTCCGGAAGCCGAGCGACTGTCTCCACTCCCGAGAGTCACGAAGTAAGGCGATTTTGTCGGTGCCTGGCCGGTTGATTTGCCCGATGATGCTCCGGATTTCTTGCGACTCAAGTCCATCCCGGTATTACGATATATTGGCGGCACGTTTTGGCAGGCGAAAGCCGCCGTCAGGGTAAACACCGCGGCCGCGGTCATGAAAGGAAAAATTTGTCTTCGCTCCGGCATCAGTGGGCTCCTTCTCGACGGTAGGGTCGCTTTTGCCCCCACGCAAGTCTTTTTTGGACGTATTGGGCACACCGGTCGTTCTCGGTTCGGCGGCGATTTTTCGACCCGGAATCGCCTTTACGGCGATTTCACCGTGGTCTTATCTGGCTTTCGGACTTTTTCGAGGAACACCGTCGGTCCTCGATCGTCCAATTGCCGGGAGTAAGTTATGCGTCGAACCTTGTTTATTTTCGTGAGCCTGTTTGTATCTTTCGCGGGCCTTGCCGCTTTTAATCCAGCCCATGTGCGCGCGTTGAAGGAAAAGAAAGCATGCAATCGTTGCGACCTGCGCGATGTGAACCTGCGGGACATGAATTTGTCCGGGCTCAAGCTTTCCGGTTCCAGTCTGACGGGGGCCAACCTCAAGCGCGCGGTTCTAACGAATGCACGCCTGGAGCGTATATCCATGAACAAGGCCGACCTGGGCGGAGCCAATCTCACCGGGGCCCGGATTCTACGTGGTAAGATGCAATACGCGAAAGCTCCCGGAGTGATTCTTCGCAACGCGATAATCCGTAGCATATCAATGCAGAACATTGATCTTACGAAGGCCGACTTGAGAGGAGCGAGACTAATCCGCTGCGACTTGAATTTCGCCACTCTCATCAAGGCCAACCTGCGGGGCGCGACGCTGATCAGAAGCGAACTGGGCTGGGTTAAAATGGCGGGAGTAAACCTGCGGGACGCGCGGTTGGAAAAGGCCAATCTCCGGAGCGCCGAGATGAAGGGAGCCGATCTCCGTCGGGCGAATTTATACAAGGCCAATCTGAAACATTCCAACCTGAGTAACGCCAACCTGGAGGGAGCCTACCTTCGCCACGCCCGCCTGGGAAGTCGACCGGTGGGCAATCCTTATCGATTAACATACACCTATTTGACGGGAGCCAATTTCAACAAAGCCGACCTTAGCCGAACCGAAATGGAGCATGTTCAGTTAAACGGAGCCGTTTTGACCAGCGCCCTGCTCGTGCACGCGGATCTGGAAGGTGCCGTTCTTACGAGCGCCAAACTACAGGGAGCGAATCTATCCCACGCGAATCTCCACCGCGCGAAATTGGACAAGGCCAATCTCTCCAGCGCCGACCTTTCCAACGCCAACCTGTACGGCGCCGACTTGCGGGGCGCGCGCATAACCGGAGCGAACTTCAAGGGAGCCAACCTCAGCGGGGCCGTGTGGATTGACGGGCGACGATGCGCCGTCGGCTCGTTCGGGACGTGCAAGAAGTGAGTTTGGCATGAGTTCAGTTAAGGCCGTGGAATGGCGGGACCTGCGCGAGCTTTCGCGGACGGAAATCGCCCTGGACCTTGTGCTGTGGTTGCCCTGGCTGACGCTGGCCTGGGTTTCGGTCCACTTCGGCTTGTACCTCCCGGCCCTGGTGGGTTTCTTTTTCTTTTTTTTGACCGGCCTGCGCCAGGCCCATGAGGCTTTTCATCGTAATCTGGGCCTTTCCGCCCGGGCGTGCGATTTGATTCTAGTTCTGCTTTCGCCGCTGATGTTGAGCGCCCTGCACGCCACGCGCTACATTCATCTGCGGCATCACAAATACTGCCTGGGAGAAAAAGACGTGGAAGGCGAAGGCGCGGCGCACGCCTGGTGGGCGGCCATGCTGCGCGGTATCGTCTATCCGGTAAAGAGCCACGCGATAGCCTGGCGCGACGGCGGAAATCGCACGCGCCGCTTCATGGTGATTGAGCTTGCGTGCGTCATTATGTTCTACGGCGCGGGACTATGGCTGGCGCCTCTATTGTTCGGCGTGCACCTGGGCATGATGTTTCTTTCGGAGTGGATGGCGAGTTTCTTCGCCGTTTGGATGGTCCATCACGATTGCGCGGAGGATGAAACGATGCAATCGGAGAATGTCGGCGCGAATCCATCGCGCAGCATCCGCGGCTTCTGGCGCGGACTCTTAACTTATAATATGTTCTATCATCACGAACACCACGCCCTGCCCCGGGTGCCCACCCGTCGCCTGCCGGAACTGGCGCGACGTCTGGACGCCCTGAACCTGGGTACTTCGCGTCGAGCGTTCTAGTCCGCGTCCGGGCACTAACGCCCCCGCCGACGATATCAGTGCTTTATGATGGTTTCCACTTCAACGACGTGGGG
>CAZGYS010000548.1:0-4875 GCA_964530305.1 uncultured Leptospiraceae bacterium | reverse complement strand
CCCCGCGTTCGGGCGGTCGCCATCTGGAAGTGGACGACATCGTCAACGCGCTCAAATCCTACGGCGTCGTCATCGGTTTCAAGGAAGAAGAAATCAGTCTGGCTCTCACCGAAGACCGCTACATGGAAGAAATCCTGGCGGCCCGAGGTCAACCGCCCAAGCACGGCGCGGACGCATACATCGATTACAAGGTAAACGTGAGCAAGGACGCTCCCCAGCTCGAGGAAGACGCCAAGGGCAAGGTCGACTTCAAGCAGATGAATCTCATCGAGAACGTCGTCGTGGGGCAGATCCTCGCCGAGAAGATTCCGGCGCAGGAAGGCGTCATGGGCCGCACGTTGAGCAATCGCCTGGTGGAGGCGCGGGACGGCAAGGACATCGAACTCAAGCAGGGTCGCGGCACGATTCTCTCCGAGGACAAGATGCGCCTCATTGCCGAAATCAACGGCCAGGTGGTTTTTTCGAACAACAAGATCTCCGTGGAGCCCGTGCATCGCGTCTCGGGAGACGTGGGGCCCAAGACGGGAAACATCATGTTCCTGGGGTCCGTGCACATCAGCGGAAACGTCCTGGACAACTACGAAGTCAAGGCCGCCGGCAATGTCGAGGTGCAGGGCGCGGTTCAGAAGGCCAAGATCGAAGCCGAGGGCGATATCATCGTCAAGGCCGGTATCCACGGGCGCGAAGGCGCCCACGTGGAGTCCACCGGCGGTTCCATTTTCGCGAAGTTCATTCAGTCCGCCGAGGTCTTCGTGGCCGAGGACGTTACCGTGCAGGAAGGTATTCTGCACAGCAAGGTGGAGGCGGGCGGCAAGATTCTGTGCAATGGCCGTCGCGCGCAAATCGTAGGCGGCAGCATTCGTGCCACCAAGGAAGTGCGCGCGAAGATCATCGGGTCGCAGGCCTACACGACCACGGACATCGTCGTGGGTACCGACCCGCGCATCCTGGCCAACTTCGAGGAAATGAAGGAGATGCAGAAGCAGGACGAGGCCGCTCTGACCAAACTCCAGAAGGAAGTCGCCACGCTGGAAGCGCGTAAGAAATCCGACCCCGAGCATTTCACCGAGGAACAAAACGAGGACCTGGAAAAGAAACAGGGCCGCATCAAGCGTCAGCAAAACAAAATCAAGGAACTCGAGGAAGAGATTACGCGCCTGGATGAATACATGCAGGAAATCGGCGCGGAGGGCAAGGTCCACGCCGAAAAGGAAATCTTCCCCGGTGTTACCGCCACCATTAAGGATCACAGTCAGAAGTTCGACGACAACTATCGCTCGGTCACGCTGACTTATGAAAACGGTTACGTTAAGATAAACAAACTTGAAAAAGACGAAACCCAGTCTTCGCGTCCCTGGAGGCGTAGATGATTCGTCCGCTGGACATGCAGGTAGCCATGCACGCGCTGCCGGAAATCGCCAAGCAAACTTCGGCGGACGCGGCGGGCGTTCTGTACAAACAGGTGCAGGAACTGGGGCGCGCCCGCCAGGAACAACTGCGCGGACAAGAACGCATCGAACAAACGCGCGAAGGCACGGACGCGAATTTTCGCGGCGTGGAGAGCGGCGCCAATCCGCCCATCGGCCGGAAGCGCGAAGGCCTTTCGGACCGCGAACGGCGGGAATCCCAGCGAGACCGGCCCTACATGAGCGGCGGTATTCGCCTGTTTCAAAGGGCGGTGATGGAAGAAGGCGCCGGTCACAATCTGGACATCGTCGCCTGAGACATTTCAACACTTTAAATACGTGAACTTAATGTTCGCGTGGCCGACCCGCGCCCGCTGGTTTGTATTGACATCAATCCCTCGCCGCGGGATTTGTACATTGTCCCCCTCATGCGCGGTAGAGAGAGCACCGTCATGGCCGAAAACACTATTTCAACTCAATCGCCGAAACTGGCGCCCTTCGAATATCATTTGTATGATATGTATTCGGAGGACATGGGCCGTTTGAGGCAAACCCTCAAACAGGTCGCCGATCTGATCGACCCCGGTCGATTGAGCGGCACGCTTTTCATTTTAACCCACGAAATGGCCGCCAACAGCTTGAAGGCCGTATACAAGCGTGCCTACTATGAATACCTGTTGAAACCCCTGGGCATGGACGACGTGCCCTACGAGGAATGGCTGCAACTGTTTCGCTCCGAAATCGAATCCCATCAGGCGGACAATTTCGCCAATCTTTGTCGGGACAAGGACATCTACGTCAGCGTTCGCGGCGGCATCGAGGGCGATGAGTTTCGCGTCGCCGTCGTGAACGACGGCGTGCCTTCGCTGGTGGAGATGGAGCGCATCGACGCGGCCCTGGAACGGGCCAACAACGTGACCAGCGGTCGAGCCTTGCTGGAGCATCCCCTGGCGGACGACGACGAAGACGGTCAGGGCGATTCGCGCCGCGAAGCCGGCAACCTGGGCATTCCGCTCATCGTCATGAGCCTGCGGGGACTGGGCCTGGGCCCGGAGAGTTTTTCCATCAAGGCGGAAGAGGGTAAGACCATCGCGCGGATTCGCATTCCCCTTGCGCTCAAGGAACCGCGCCGGGAAAATCGCCCGCTGCTGGTTTTACGGGGCGGCAAGAAATTGCTCTCCATCGTCTGGGACGTCTACAAGGAAAACGAGATGTCCGCCGTTCGCTTCGATAAGGACGGGGACGTGCTGGAAATTTCCGAGAGCATTCTGGCGCAACTACACATCCCCCTTCGCAAGGCTTCCGAATTCGGCAAGCGTTTGCCGGCGACGTTCATGCGGGACGTCTTTACGGGGCCGGACGCCGTGCGCGTGACGGGACGTTTCGAAAACTATCGCCTGTACCTGCGTAACTTCGACACGGCGGAGAGTATTCTTTTTAATGTCAGCGGCCACCTGGCGGAAGGCGGCAGCGTTACTACGCTCTGGCAGATGGTAACCCTGCCCGGAGTTCGTCGCACGCTCTCCGAGGGCAGTCTCCACGGCAACATTCGTCTGCAATCCATGATTGAACCCTATATCCCTACGCCGGTCATGGAAAAGGCCCGGGAAGTGGTTCGCCAGGGCCGCGGCGAACTACCGGACGAAGTGCGGGCGGCCAGTATCTTCTTCGCTGACATGGTGGGATTCACGCGCATTTCGGAGCGAGAGGAACCCCGGGTCGTGATCCAGCTGTTGAATACCACGCTGGGCATCGTCGTGCGTTCCATCGAGGCCGCCGGAGGGCAGGTGGAAAAGTTCATGGGCGATTGCGTCATGGCCACCTTCGACGATCCCCTGTCTGCCGTGGCTTCGGCCGTGGAAATTCAAAATCAGTTTCACCAGCTCAACGAACTGCGCGCCATGAGCGACAACGAACCCGTCAATGTGCGCATCGGCATCAATTCGGGGACGGTCATCATGGGGAACATCGGTACGCCCGACCGGAAGGACTGGACCCCCATTGGAGACGCCGTGAATACCGCGTCAAGGATCGAGAAAAAGGCCGATGTGGGCACGGTGCAGATCAGCCGTAATACCTACGACCTCATCAGAGAGCACATCGAGACGGGCGGCAGCAAGTGGATCAAGGTCAAGGGTAAGGAGGAGCAACTGGAAGTCTTCACGGTTTCCCGGGTCTCCTTCGAACGCGACGGCCGAAAAATCACCCTGATCATGAGCGATTAAAACGGGGCCGTCCACCGTTGCTCCGTCCCGTTGCCCCTTCGACCCTCCTTTTACTTGCCACGCAGGCGACATAATACAAACTGCTCCCATCCATGGAACTGCTGGTCCTGATACTGGTGAACATCGTCACGGCCGTGGTGATGTACGTCGTGTTCTCCATCCGCTTCACTAAAGCCGTGGAGGAGGCTCGCGCTAATCCCATTATTCGGGAACTCAAGGACAACATCCAGATCACCATCGAATTCATAAATACGTCCCTGGACCTCATGGACGAGAAGACGAAGACCTTCTACCAGCTCGTGCGCCGCTCCGAGGAAATCGCGAAGCAATTGGAAGAGTCTCCCAAACCGGCGCGGCGGTCCACAGCCAAAAGCTCGAGCAAGAGCGCCGGCAAGACGACCAAAAAGGCGTCGAGTAAGACCACGCGGAAAAAAAACACGAGTCGCAAGGCTTCCGAGCCCATGGCCGCGGCGATTGAAAATCCGCCTACTTCCGAAAATGAACCCGCGCCGCCCTTGCAAGCCCTGGGGGGGCCGGGTATCGACCAGGATCATTCGCCGGGTTCCGACCCCATGGAACGAGCTCTTTCCGGACTGGGCGATGATCGCCTGGATTTGACGCCGCCCGCGGACGACAGCACCGCGGCCTATCGCGCCGGGGAGCTGTCGGCCGGTCTTGCGCAGGCCTTCGGCGGCGTTCAGCCGGCGCAACCGGGGCCCGTGGGGCGATTTCTCTCCGGCATGGGCAGTCGCATGCGTAGTTTATTCGGCGGCGGGACCGCTTCCGCCGGTACATCCGATTCGGCCGGTGCGGCTGATTCGACCGGCGCGCCGCTACAACAGGGGGCTCCGACGAGTTCCGGGGAGCAGGCCGATTTCGCGGGGGTCCTTTCCCGCACGGGAGATCGCCTGGTGGCGAAAGCCGAACGGGAAGCGGCCGCGAGGAATCGCCAACCGCGCTCCATGAACCCCCGGGACATCCTGGAGTTGTCTTCCGAAAGCGCCGAACAGATCATCGCGCAATCCCTTGGAACCGAAGCGTCGCCTGCTTCCGCTCCCGAGTTGCCCGGACTGGAAGGGGATACTGAATCGGCCGTCGCCGGTCGGGAGCGGATGGAGCCCCGCCAACCGGCCTCCAGTCCCGAAGCCGAAAAACTCAACATCGACGCCGTGCTCGCGCGCAGCGGCCTGGACCTTCGCGATCGTTCCCCCGCCGGCCGCGCCGACAGAATCAAGGAATTACTG
>CAZGYS010000547.1:0-4876 GCA_964530305.1 uncultured Leptospiraceae bacterium | reverse complement strand
ATCCATTGGATGCACGGGGCCCTTCCGTGATATTCATGGGACGACCGATGACGGTCCATACCCAGACGAAGGCAGGTCCCTGTACATGTTTACATCCCGGAAATTACCCAGCTTGAATTCGTTCGCCTCCCTGGCGACGATTCTAATATTCGCCCTACTCTTCACGGCGAACCCCATGAATGCGCGAAGCTTGAAATCCCGCGTCAAATACTTCGACAAGAAAATCAGCTCCATCGAGAAGACCGTCGCCAATCCCTCGGCGCCGAGTTATCGCCTGACGGCCGCGAACTCATCCTTCAAGCGTCTGTCCCGAAAGCTGGATAAGGCTCGCCCGGATCTCAAAGCTCACACACGCTACGCCGAATTCCGCAAGCGCATGGCCGCCTTGAAACCCAAAATGTCGGAACTTAAACATCGCGCTCGAACCAGTCGCCTGATTCGTTCCTATAATTATGAATTGCCGCGCTGGAAAAAAGGCAAGTTCAAGCTCTACTCACCGAAGGGTTTCGTCAAGGAACTGAAGCGAGCCAAACTCAACGGCGTCCCCGGAACCTATAAAATGAAGGTCAAGGACGGCACCTTTACCGTGGATCAACTGACCACGCGCGTGGAAAAATATTCGGCCAACAATATCTCGACCTGCGTTACCAAAGCCCATGCGCGCCTGATGAAAACCGGACAGGCAGCCGGCCTGGTGAAACGCAAGGGCAGCCCGAACTTTTCGAACTACTACTGCTCCCGCGCGAAATCGATCCTGTGGGTTTACAAAACGCGCCGCGCCGGACGAACCGTGCGCGATGTCTATCGCATTCACCCGAAATCGGGCAAGATTCTTAAATACGAACCGGGACGCTGAAACGCCCCGCATGGCAAGGGCTCCCCATGGACCCATGACGGGCCCGCGCGGTTTTAGAGGCGATGGGAAGCGGATCGGATTGCATGACGTAGATCTTCTTCCAGACCGGAGTGGACCGGATTGAGGCGGCTAAAGACGGCTTCGATCCAGTCCACGTAGCTCTTTTTGCGTTCGTGGGACCAGGCGCGGGGCAAGTCCCGCAGGTTGCTGGTGAAATCGGCCAGTTTGATCAGGGTCGCCCCGGGCGTTTTTGAAGGAGCCGAATCGATCTGCTTCTGTTTGCGGGCCTTGAAATCCAGGTCCTTATCATCGGAAACCTCGAGCACCAGGTCCGTCACCCGGTCCCCGAAGGCCAATCTCAATTCACCCTCGGTGGTGTCCGTGTCTTCAATGGTATCATGTAGAATTGCCGCGGCGAGCACTTCCTCGTCGTCGACTTCGGCGACGGCCAGGATCGTCGCTACGTCAATCAAGTGATTCACATAGGGGGAACGGCTTGCGTCTTTTCGGCGCTGGTCCCGATGCTTTAATGAGGCGAATCGTAATGCCTCCAGTACCTTAACGTGGGTCACGGAACCAATCTGAATCGGTCACGCGGGGAGGCAATTGAAACCGGAAAAAAACCGTCGGCGCCCGGACCCGGGCTCGGCCGTCGGTGTTCCAGCGCCATCACATCATTACATCACCAGGGTTTGCATCAGGCCGATCATGCCGCCGATGGCGGCCCCCACGAGAATCAGGATGAGTTCGTCCTCTTTGAAGGCCGTTCGGAGCACGTGCTCGAACTCCTCGGGAGAAAGTTGCTTCATGCGCTCGGCCATGGTCTTTTCGATCTCCATGGCTTCCTCGACATAGGGATTGATCTTATTAATCACCTGCGGCACGCGCGATTTGATTACCTGCACGGCGAATTCGCGCACTTCGTCGTAAACGGGTTCTCCCGCGGTCATGATCACCATGGGTTTGCCCAGCACGCCGACGCCTTCGTCGATGGCCTTGCGCACGTTCTCATCGATGCTGCGAAAGATCCGGTCCGCCGCCGAACCGAAGAAGAGCTCCTCCACCAGGTTCTCGGCGGTGAGAATCCGCTGGGCGATCATGCGCGAATATTCCTCGGAGACTTCGTTCTGGCGTTTCAGAAACAGTCCCTGGTAGTGAATGGGTCCGAACTTACGGCGATGCAGCGGGCGAAAGATCATGGTCAAAGCCAGCCAGTTGGTGGCGTACCCCACGATCAGACCTTGAATGGGCAGCGTCCACAGCGCGGGAAAAAGAGACCAGACCGCCACCTGCACCAGGCCCAGCATGAAACCGAAATAAAAACCGGAGCGCTCGATGAACTTGAATTCGGGCGCGCCCACCTGCTGAAACATTTCCACCAGCAACTTCGCCTTCGGGCCCGTCAGGTTGCGAATGATCAAACCCTTGATGTCGAAGATGTCGTCGATGTCTTCTTGAACGTCCTTGAGCACGCCCTGCATGATCTTCGGGGCCTGGCGGCCGGCCGTGCGCGACACCTGCTCCTTAACCAGATCCGGCATCACGTTCCACGCGTCCCGGTACAGGCGATGCCCCGCGTAGTCGACGATGTCGATCACCGCCTGGTTAAGATCCTCGCCCAGGTTCTCGGTAATCTTGTCCGCTTCCAGCTTGGCGAAGATTTCACGGACTTTGAGCAGGCGCTCGGTGACGATGTCCACGGCCTTGCCGGCCATCTTGTGGGCCTTGCGGGGAATGATGCCCTGCCAGCCGATGTAGGGATCCCAGAGGCCGCGGAATTCCAGGGGATAGAAGGTCATCTTGAGAGCCACCCAGTTGGTGAGCCAACCCGCGAAGCCGTATGTGACGGGCATGAAAATCAGCCCCAGGATATGTCCGTACTCTTTGAAAAAATCCATGCAGTATGTCAGGTATCGCCGTAAGTAATCGATTCGTCAACCCCAACCCTCGACTACTATGCGCCGCATCAAGAAACCGGCCGGGCCTCACCGAATCACGTCGTACTTCCGGCCGTGACGGCGAACGAAGGCGCGGACGCGCTTCGCTAAATCCGCCGACCCGGTGAATTCGACGCCGAACCCCCGGGGTTTCTCCGGCACCAGATTCGCGTTGAGCCAGGAGACTCGTACGGGAATTTCCAGGTGTTCATCTCCCAGGTCGATCATCGCCAGGGCGCGGCTGTCTCGAGCCGGCAAATCGCCGTCCGGCTGCTCCACGAAGGCGCCCTGCGCCGAGAGATTGTAGGTATAGCCGTTGATGTCCCCGGTATCGGTGATGATTTTGATTTCGGTGCAAATGCCGTAGCGAGGCGAATAATAGACGCGAATGCGATCGCGGATGATTCCCTTTTGCCGGCCGTCCGCTTCAAAGCGAATTCCCAGCCCGGCCGGTTGTTTCCCCTGGGCGGGGATCAGCCGAGCCGGCCAGGCGGGCATTTTAATGGAATCGCCGTCGGGAAAAATCAACTCCAGTTCCAGCTCACGATCCGGATCATCCAGCCGGAGTTCCGACGGGATGAAACAACCGCCGGTGCTCAAATCCAATGTCCGTCCCTCAAGCAACGGCTGCTCGGAAGTCGAGCCCTGGCCGGCCGAGCCCGCGACGTCGGCCGGATCCGGAGCGCCGCGAAGAACGACGCGAAAGCTGATGCTTCGCCGCGCGCCTTCGCGAAAACCCCGGGGCAACGCCGCCAGGTAGGGGCGCGAAAGGTCTCGCCGCAGCATGTAGGTCCCGCCCACGAGCAGCGCCACGGAAAGACCGATGCCGGGAATATTCCAGACGCCGTCCAGAATCGCCCGGGCGATTACCATTACAACCACGAGAGTCGCCAGGCCGATGAAACCGTAAAAGGCCCAGCGCTTCACGTAAAACAGGCCGATGCCCGTAACCGCGCAGGCGATTAAAATCGCCACCAGATCCGGTCGCTCCCGAAACAGGACGCGCCACAAAAACGCGAACAAGCCGTCACCGCCGGGGCCGGAGAAATGCACGAGCACGGCATGCCCCAGAACATAACAAGGCAACAGGACCAGAATCGACGCCAGAAAAATAAGTCCCAGGGGTTTATGCTTCATAGGGACTCACTTCCCCCCGGCGGAACGTTGTTTGCCGAGCTTGCCGTAATCGGGCATGCGCGCGATAATCGCGCCGTTCTCGGCGATGCGCGCCCGCCCCCGCGTCAGGGCGCGAAAGTAGCGCGCCAGATAGAAGTCGAAGGGATCTCCGGGCGCGTCGTCCATCATGAGCACGTCCGCGTCCCGCATGAGCAACTTGCCGAAGGAGACCCGGCCTCCCTTTAACATTAGATAGTTTCGCGCCGAGGGAACCGGCTCGGGAAAATCAATTCGCTCCCGCCCCCCGAAACGCATCACCAGGCGATTGGACTTCAAGTCGATGTAGCTCTTTTTGATTTCGCCGCGGATCACGGGCGGCGGCAGAATGCGCAGAGGCGAAATAATGATCTTGTTCTTGCGTACGACCACGCCCCGGCCTCCGGCGATTTGCACGAAAGTCTGCAGCTTCAGGCCGAACATGTTCATCAGACCCCGGGTGTAGGGATTGCCCAGGGTCTTGATGGACAGGGCCTCGATGATCATGGCGTTGTTGGTTTCATCCAGGGTCAATCGCCCCAGCATCTCGAATTTGAGCCAGGTCACCAGCTTCATTTCTCCGTTCAGCTTCAGAACGGGCTCCCTGGTTTCTCCATGCTCGATGAACGCAATGCGAAGCTTGCGCAGGGGCGCGTCGGGATACTTCAGGACGATGCCGTTGAACAAATCCATGAGCACCCGGGGCGAAAGGGTGAGATGGCCCGAGTGCACGTAGATAAAGAAGGAGTTGATATCGTCGAAATTCACCAGCGGCGCGACCGAAGCCTTCCGTGAAACGGGATACAGACGGGCCCGCAGGCGATGCACCTGAAACGCCAGGGTACTGGTAAGGCGAAAATAGACGTTGCGCATGCGCAAGTTCACGATCTTTTCACCCGAGTCGGCGCTGAAGCGAACGGCCTTCGAGGAC
>CAZGYS010000546.1:0-4878 GCA_964530305.1 uncultured Leptospiraceae bacterium | reverse complement strand
CCTCCCGGGCCATGTGCTCCCCGCCGGCGTCGAAGAAGACCAGCGGCTTCAGGGCCTCCCTGGTCGCGGAGTCGGTGATGTAGCGCACGCGATCCCGGGGGGCGCGGATTGTTTTGATTGTTCGGTTCATGGAATATCTCCGGCAACACTACAATTGATGTATGTACATCAATTGTAGTGAATTCACCGGGCATGGCCACTCTTTTTTAGAATCCAGGAACGTTCTTCAGCCGCGGAACTTTTTTAGAAGGCGGGCAATCTTGAGGGCTTCGGTTGCGGATACATTGGAATCGATTTCGGCGTGGAATTCCAGGACCTTGCGGGACGCCTTCTTCAGGAAACGCCGGCCCTCCGGGGTCAGGGTGATGTCCATCTTACGGCGATTTTCGGCCCGAATGGCCCGGCTCACCAGGCCCCGGGTCTCCAGTTTGTCGATCAGCCTGCTGACATTGCTGGACTTCTGAATCATGCCGGCCTGGATATCCTGCTGGGCCAGGGGCTCGGGGCTCGCGTCTTCCAGCAGGCGCAGAACATTGTACTGGGGTTCGGAGAGTCCGAAGGGTTTGAGCACTCGGTTCAGGCCGTCCGTCAACCAGTGGCCCGTATACATGATATTGAACATGGCCCGGAAGTAGGGGCTCGCGTCGGACTCGGGCTCGGGGGCTTGTTCATCGCCGGGCATGCTGATAGCACAAAACAGGAGCGAGACCTGTCCAGAAATAATAACGGGCGATTCCGCGGAAATTTCTTTCGCCGGGCGGCGTCCGAAAGCCTTTATTAATAGCCGAAAAACAAGGAATCATAGAGGATTACAAATGAGAAAGACGACTCTCTTTTCCGTCGGGAACCTGCTAATCGCCGGAGGAATCTTACTTTCCATGGGCGCCTGCGGCCGAGCCGAGGCGCGCGGCGCGAAGGTGGGCAATGCCGCTCCCGCCTGGAGTCTGCCCGATACCAACGGCAAGACCCATAAGCTCGCGGATTTCAAGGGCAAGTACGTCGTGCTGGAATGGCTGAACCACGGCTGCCCCTTCGTAAAGAAACATTATAATACCGGCAATATGCAGAAGCTCCAGCGTGAGCTCACCGGCAAGGGCGTGGTCTGGCTTTCCGTGGTCTCGTCCGCTCCCGGAAAACAGGGCCACTACAAGCCCGCGAAGGCCAATCGCCTCACCAAAAGCAAGAAGGCCGCTCCCACGGCCGTGCTGCTGGATCCCGCGGGCAAGACCGGTCGGGCTTACGGCGCGCGTACCACGCCGCACATGTACGTGATTTCGCCGGCCGGCCGATTGATCTACAATGGCGCCATCGACGACAATTCGTCCTACTTCAAGAGCAAGGCCGACGTCATGAAGGCGAAAAACTACGTCCGTCTGGCCTTGAATGAAGCCATGTCCGGCAAACCGGTCAGCGTGAAATATACGCGGCCCTATGGTTGTTCGGTAAAATACTGATCGGGCGGCCGGCTTTTCGTCGCGTCATCGTAAGGGAAAGCCGGTCAGTTTCGAGCCCAGGCGCTTGCGCAGTTTCGTCAAGCGCCCCGGGTTCTTTCGTAGCCATTGAGCCATGAACGCGCCGCCGGGTCTACGGGCGCGATAACGCAGATAACCCGCAAAGGGTTGCGTCGTCTGCAGGACGTAGCTCTGAAATTCGTTGATCATCAGATACTCGTCCGCCGGATCATAATCCATGAAGGCGAAGACGCGCCGGAAGAACCGACGGTCCGGCGTACTCAACGCTCGTCGCCAGAAGTTCCGACAAATGCGGCGATAGCGATCCTCCGTGAAGAACAACGCGTGGCGAGCCTCATGGCGCAGCAGCAGCCCCCGGGTACCTTCCCGAAAATCAGCCGGGAGGGAAATCAAGACCTTACCCCCACTCTTGTAGCGTCGAACGACGCGTTTGCCGCCGAGCTTGTATTTCGCGCGGGCATGTAAAATAATACCGTTGCGTACAAGCATGGTTCGCAGTTGGTATTCCTGGTCGTTCAAGGCTACGCGTCCGGATTTGGCCAAATTAAAGAACCGCGCCAATTGTGAACCACGATAGTCATGGGCCGCGTAGAAGTTGGCCGTGTCCGAACCCGTCTTGCGCATATAGGCGCGCAGTTGTTCGTCGGTCAGAATGCGTCCCCGGGTGCCCTTCTTCTCGGCGAAAGCCGCGATGCGATTCAGCGTCAGCCCTTGAATATATGCCGTGCGAAAGCTCATGACGCCGACCAGGGGGCGACCCTTCCAGAAATATAGTTTCATATCCCGACGCTGGTAATTCTGCAGGCGGAGAATATCGTTCAGGGATTGTTGAACCGGCTTGTCCGGCGGATTGCCCTTTGCCGCCGGGGTGAACGCGAACACGAGCGCGGTGAACGCCGCGGCGATGGCCGTTGCGCGTTGTTCGACAAAAAGAATGGACATGGTTCGCTGATTTCCCTTTCTACCCATGATGAAATTATACGCGATCAGTGATCTGCACCTGCACTACGAGGAAAATAGAGAAGCTCTCTCCGGCATCCCCGATTCCCGCGACCATTGGATCATCCTGGCCGGGGACGTAGGCGAACAGGCGCACGACCTGAAGTTCGCCCTTGATATTTTGACGTCCAGATTCGGCAAGGTGTTCTGGGTTCCCGGAAATCACGAACTGTGGACCATGTCCGAGGACGGCGCCCGGGGGCAGGCCAAATATGAGGAATTACTGCGATTGTGCGCAACATACAATGAGGGCCTGAGCCGGGACGAGCTCAAAGTGGTCACGCCCGAGGATCCCTTTACCATCTGGCCCGGAGAAGGGCCGCCCTGCGTCATCGCGCCCTTGTTTAACTTATACGATTACAGTTTTCGGCCGGACCACATCGCCTCCTACAAGGAAGCTTTCCAGTGGGCCCTGGATACGAGCATTATGTGCAATGATGAAGAGTTACTCCACGCCGATCCCCATCAAGACAAGGTTGCCTGGTGCGAGGAGCGGTTGGCGATTTCCAGGCGCCGCCTGGAGGAAGTGAACAAGGATCCGGCCACGCGCAATCACCAGCTCGTGATCATTAACCATTATCCCCTGCGTTACGAGCACGTGCGGCTGTTTCGCATTCCGCGTTTCTCTTTATGGTGCGGAACGAAAAAAACCGAAAACTGGCACAAGGACTACAACGCCCGCGTCGTCGTCTACGGTCACCTGCACATTCGCGCCACCGACTGGATCGAGGGCGTTCGCTTTGAGGAAGTCTCCCTGGGCTATCCCCAGCACTGGCGTCAAGGCATGCCCATTAGACACTACATGCGCGAGATCCTGCCGGGTCCGGAAGAACCGGTTTAGAACGGAGCTTCCACGTCGCCCATTTCCACGTACACGCTCTTGAGCTGGGTGTAGTGCTCGATGGTGGTCAGGCTGTTTTCGCGACCCACGCCGGATTGCTTGTAGCCGCCAAAGGGCATCTCGATCGGCGTGATGTTGTAATTGTTAATCCAGCAGATGCCGGCTTCCAGGCGAGCCACGATGCGATGAGCACGCTGGACGTCGTTCGTAAAGACGCCCGCGGCCAGGCCGAAGGGCGTATCGTTTGCGCGGCCGACCACTTCGTCTTCGTCCTTGAAGGTTAAAAGCGCCATGACGGGACCGAAGATTTCCTCACGCACGATGCGCAGGTCGTCTTTTTCGCAGTCGAATACCGTGGGCTGCACGAAGAAACCCTTATCCAGTCCGTTGCCGGTTGCTCTTTCTCCGCCGCACAGGAGCTTCGCGCCGCCGTCGCGTCCCAGTTGAATATACTCTAGGACTTTTTCCATGTGGCCCCGACTTATGAGCGCGCCGATGTTCGTCTCGGGATGCATGGGATCCCCCACGCGCATGGCATTGACGCGGGCCAGCATTTTTTCAATGAAGGCAGCTTTCGCCGACTCTTGAACAAAGACGCGGGTGCCGTTGGAGCAGATTTCACCCTGGGTATAAAAGTTGGCCATGAGCGCGGCGGAGACGGCGTTATCCATGTTGGCGTCGTCGAAAATGATGAGCGGCGATTTGCCGCCCAGTTCCAGGGTAACTTTCTTGAGGGTGTCCGCCGCGTCCTTCATGACGGCCTTGCCCGTTCCCACTTCTCCCGTAAGACTCACCTTGGCTATGCCGGGATGGCGAGTCATGGCGCGACCGGTGCGCGCATCGCCCTGGACCACGTTAAAGACGCCCGCGGGCAAACCCGCTTCCGCGTAAATTTCCGCCAGCTTCAGGGCCGTGAGGGGCGTGAGCTCGGCCGGCTTGAAGACCATGGCATTGCCGCAGGCCAGCGCCGGTCCGGATTTCCAGCAGGCGATTTGAATGGGATAATTCCAGGCGCCGATGCCCGCGCACACGCCCAATGGTTCGCGTCGCGTGTACGCGAAAGAGCCGCCCAGATCGAAGTGTTCGCCGTGGAGGGTCGGCGCCACTCCCGCGAAATACTCGATGCAATCCGCGCCCGAGTGCACGTCTACTTCCAGCGCCTCGGAGATTGGTTTGCCCGTATCCAGTACTTCCAGCTCGGCCAGTTCTTGATTGCGTTCGCGCAGGAGGCGCACGGCGTCCATGAGAATGCGTCCCCTTTGCGTGCCCGACATGCGCGACCATTCCGCGAAACCCGCTTGCGCCGCGGCCACGGCCTTGTCCACGTCCGCTTCCGAGGCGTGTTGCACGCGCGTGATGGTCTCTCCCGTGGCGGGGTTTATGGTCTCGAAGGTTTCGCCCGAGGAGGCGTCGACGTAGGTGCCGCCGATGTGAAGTTTTTGTTCCTGCATGTCTTCTTCCTGTTTGTGTTATGGCGATTCAGTCGATAGCGGTTCCCGGGGACGGTCCAGCGAAAGAGCCGGCGCGAACTTCTGGGTGCCCAGGGACACCAGCCAGATGGTGAGC
>CAZGYS010000545.1:0-4897 GCA_964530305.1 uncultured Leptospiraceae bacterium | reverse complement strand
CACGGACACCGGTTCGTTCAGGGCAGGCCGGTGAACTTCCAGTGCGGATTGCCGGAGCGCGAAAGCGCCATCTCATAGGACCAGGCGGCATAATACTCGGACCAGAATCCGCGCGCGCCGCCTTCCAGGGAATCCAGGTTGCCGTCTTTCAGGAAGGCGCGAAATCCCTGGTGAAAGGGCTCGACGAGCTTTTCCACCAGGCTCACGCGCGGCACGATCAAGTTCACGCAGAGGGTTAAATAGTCCACCAGCACCGGATGAAACAGCTTACCCGGCTTCCAGGTGCCGCCCAGGGAAAACAGGGAGGTAAAGTATGCGTCCACTTCCGCGAAGTCCACTTCATCGAACATGGCCGCCGCGAACTTGGGTTTCGATTCCCTATCCATCTCGGCCGTGCGGATAATGGCATCCCGGATTTTCTCGGCGCGAAAATCGACTACGTGACCGTCTTCTTTTTCCACGGAAAGGACGGGAATCAGACGAGCCGTGAAATAGATGCGATCCGTTTTGAAGGACGGGCTGAAACCCTGACCGGGGCGCTCCAGAATTTCGTCGTCCCGAGCACCGCCCAGATATTCGGCGTGGGTCTTGAAAATGTAGATGTAATCCGAACCGTCGACGACGTGATGTCGCGCCAGATGCAGCTCATTGGAATCCTTGCGCGGGCGTGACTCCGGCAACACCGAACAACCGGCTACGAATTCTGGAACGAGGCGGGTTAGCAGCTCGACGATCTTTTCAGCCTGATCGAAACCGATCTTACCGACATTGATGGACGGCCACTCCAGGGGCTCGACGAATTTTACATAGGGATTGTGGAAATTATCCAGATGCAGGACGCCCCGATGGCCGTCGGCGGCGATTTCCAGACGACGATTGAGCTGCTTGACTTCGGATAATTTCATAGTGCGCGAAAGTACCGGTAGCCACCGGAACTATTCACCGCGATAAACATCACCCGCGGGCGATTCGGATGCGCGGTTGCCCAGCATTTGCTTGAGGCGAATCATGGTCCGGCGTTGATCCAGGATTACATAACCTAAAAAAGCGGTGAAAAGCAAAAGCGTCAAACCCAGAACCAGCAAAAGATTGTTCAAACGTCTCTGCGCCAGGTCGGTAGCCTTCAACGTCTCCAGGTGCTGAACCAGGTAATAGACCTTATCCAGGTCGGGATTATTCTTACGGGCGATAAACCGAACCTGAGAAAGTAAATTACGGGCCTCGGTCGGGCTCAACGTGGCGATGTGTTTTTTGGCCGCTTCCGGTTGCAGGGCCATGACGCGTCGCGCCTCGCGCAGGGCCTCGGGCACGCCGCCGGTCTGCGCGAAAATCGCCCCGGGGAACATCGTTACCGCAAGCAGCACGACCGCGGAAAAAGTCCGCGCCGAACCCGCGGACGCGCGAAGAGAAATAAAATTTGAAAACATATTCATGATACCCTCAGGAGCTTTCAGCTACGGCCTCCTCAAGCACTCTGCGCATATATTCCTGGCGGATGGTGAGCCGCAATAGAGCCCAGAAGAACAGGTGATATCCCAGCACGGAAACCCAGAACGTAATCCGAATTCGGGGAGACATGGTACCCAGCACCGACGTGGGATGCGTGTCCGGCTGAATCAAACGAATGGCGAACCAGGTCAACAACGCCGCCAGGGCCGCCAGCAGAGCCATCATGGCGCTGTAACGGGAACGAGACCGGGGATCATCCGTAAGAAATCGCACCAGGAAATACCCGCCCAAACAGAGCAGCAGGATAAAAAAGGACATCAGCCGGGAGTCTTTCCAGTTCCAGTAAGTTCCCCATTCGGTGGAGGCCCACAATGGTCCGGAAATCACCACGCCCAGCGCGAACAAAAAGGCGATGCGCGCGTTGGCCAGGGACCACACGTCGAAACGTTCCTTGCCGGTGATGAGAAAGATAACTCCGCAAACGGCTGAAAACAAGGGCGCGTAGAGCGCCACCCAGGCAATGGGCACGTGAATGTAAAAAATGCGATGGGCCTGCCCCTGCGAAACGATGGTGGGCGGATAGACCAGAGCCATCAGGGTCACCACCGGCAATGCGATTATAAAGAGCACGAAAATCGCTTCGCGTCCGATGCCGGTTCCCATGCGCCCTACGATATTGCTGATCTTTTCATGCATGACGGGTCCCAAGACGATGCGCGGCGGACGCGCGGGCGGTCAACCCAATTACTCGTCCGCGGCCATGGAGTGGTAGAGCAGGCACCCGATGGCGCACAGTATCGCCGCCGGCGCGATGAGAATTAGAAAATGGTTCCAGGCGAAAGCCTCCCCCCCGCTCGCCGCCGCCGACGAGACGGCCAGGCCGTCGGCCGCCAGCATGAATACGGGCAGGGAAGTCGGTAACTGCAACAAGGGTAAAACCAGTTCGCGCAGGCGATTTCCCGCCGCCACGTAGGACAGCATGATGCCCAGGGCGGCCAAACTGAGCGCGGCCATGCCGAGAAAAAGCAACGGCAGTTGAAACTCCCGCCAACCGGGCGGACGACCGGTGAGCATCAGATGATAGAGGGGTACGAAAACCACGCAGAAGGCAATCTGCAATTGCCAGAGGGCCGCCACCTTTCCCAGAAAATAACCGGCCGGATCGGCGGGCGACATGAGCATGTTTCGCAATGCGCCGCCTTCCTTTTCGAAGTGAATATTACGACCCGAGACAATCGTGGACGCGAAGAAGAGCGTCGCCAGCATGATGCCGTGCAGGTTGCGAACCTGGCGAAAGGTGCTCTCCGCCATGGCGTAATTGTAGACGGCCGCCAGAATCATGGCGAACAACAAAACGGAGAACAGCCCCACCGGGCTGCGCCATTCGAGTACGGTATCTTTCTTATAGACCCGCCAGAGGGTTTGCCAGAAGCCCGGAGCCGGATGCATGCAAATTCAGATCAGGGAGCGAGAATGGTCTTAACTCGACGCACGTTGACGCATCCCTTATCCAGCCCCAGATCACAGGCTTTCTGGAAGGACTCAAGCGCGGCGGCCAGGTCCTTTTTCTTATACAGGAGAATGCCCAGATTAAAATGCGCGGGCGCGTGCTGGGGCACGATTTCGATCGCCTTGCGATAGTTGTCCACGGCTTGATCGGTCTCTCCCGATTTTGCCAGCAGGATTCCCAGATTGATGTAGGCTCCGGCGAAGCGGGGATTCTTACGAAGCGATTCGCGGTAGCCGGCCATGGCTTTTTCCGAGTCTCCTCGTTCCTCATGCACCCGAGCTATGTTGAAGGAGATGTCTGCTCGCCCCGGCTCCAGACGCATGGCGGTGGAAAGATTCTTGAGTGCTTCATCGAAGTTGGAACGCCGGGCCTCGACCCGACCCAGGTTGTTATAGGCATCCGCGTATTTGGAATCAATGGATAATGCCTTACGATAGTGGCCCACGGCCTGCTCCAGGCGACCTTTTTCATCCGCGTCATTGCCTTGCAGGAAGTGCACCCTGGCTCGGCGGCGAATTTCCGCGGGATCCGCCGGCTTGGCGCAGCCGATGAGAAAGGCGGAAATCATGGAAACCAGGACAAACCCGGTAATATACGTGTGCCGATGCTTCATATTTCGCACTTTAATCGCGGGCGGCCCGGACTACAATCAAGTTTCCGTCTCGTTTCGATGACAATTCCCACCCGCTCCCACGGCAAATCCCGCTGGGCCGCGTGGATTCAAGGGGCCGCCGGACCGAAAAATAACTTGAACAATCGGCCTCGCACGCTCATCCATTTTAGTGCGCCACTTTCAATGCCTTACAATGCCTTGAAGTCATTATCATACAGTAGGCCCCGGACGAATCCCATGAAACGTAAAATTATCCTGATGCTCATCCTGATCGGACTGCCCGCGCTATTGCTCGGTCAGACGACGCGCAACAAATTCACCGTGCACTTCAGCAATGGCGATCAGCTCAATGGCCGCCTGGGGAATATGGCCGGCGGAAAACTAACCCTGTATCCCGCCATCGCCCCCAATCGCCCCATGGCGGTGGATGTAAAACGGATCCAGCGCATCGCCTGCGATAGTTGCGCCCAGGTCAAAAAAGACCCCGCGGCCGAAATCCTCTATTTACGAGACGGTTCGGTCCTACGCGGAAACTTCAAGAGCCTGACGCCCACGTCCCTGCTCTTCAATATCAGCGGTCTGGATCAGGTTCGCATTCCCCGCGCGGCCGTGGACCACGTCAAGCGACCCGGCGCCGGCAAAGCCGCGGCCCGAGGCGAGCGCATGACGAAGTCGCGGCAGTACGTCGTCAAGACCCGGGAAGGCAGCGTGCTGATTGGTCGCCTGGACGCGGGCACGGCCGGCCGCCTGCGCGTCACCGGCAAGCACCTCAACGCGAGTTTTCCTTATTCATCGGCGGCAACCACCCCCTTTCCCACCGCGGCCAAGCCACATTAGAGCAACTCCGCTGATTGCTGAGATCAAGCTAGAGAAGAACAGTGCGATGAATCCTTGGAACTCGAACTCGGGTGATTCCAAACGGATATCGTGTCGAAAACCTAAGCTCGGGTGTGCCCAGGGCAGCGAGAAGAGCATCGTAACGGAGAACAGCAGGCAAATGATGCCCAGTGTCCTACTCAGAAGCTTGTAGTTCATCGTTCAGCCTAGCCTCCCGTTGGGCGGAAAGCATCGGCCGCACTCGACAGTTGTTCTGACGGGCACAGGACCAAAGCGGTGCTCCCGGCTTGCAGCGAATCCGCTGCCGAGGGGACACGCACGAAATCGTCTTGGAGCACCGCGGCGATCAGAACGCCTTGCGGCAGGTCTAAATCCGCGAGCGTCGATTGTGTCACGAGCGAGTCAGCGGCGACTTCGAGCTCGAGAATATACACATCGCTGGACGGCATCTGCATCTGGCTGAGCACTGGACCGTCGGTAAGCAAGCC
>CAZGYS010000544.1:1350-4897 GCA_964530305.1 uncultured Leptospiraceae bacterium | reverse complement strand
CTACAAGGAAATCCTGGCCGACAATCCCGAGCAATCGGGCGCGCGCGTCATGATGGGCAAACTGATTTACTATCAACGCAAATTCAAGGCGGCGGAAAAGGAATTCGCGCAAGCCTACGAATCCGACCCCACGAATTTGAACGCCCTGTTCTGGCTGGCCAAGGCCCAGAGCTTGATTCCCGGAAAGGAAGGCGAGGCGCTGAAAAACATCACGCGCGTACTCGATAAGGACGACGGGCGCATCGAGGCCTGGCACCTGAAGGGGCTGTTGCAGGAAGCCCGCAAGGATCTCAAGGGCGCCCTGGCTTCGTATCGCTACGCGGTTTCGCAAGGTCGCAAGCTGGCCCTGGTTCACATCCAACTGGGAATACTGTATCGAAAGGCCCGACTGCCCGAGGCGGCCGAGCGGGAATTTCGCACGGCCGAAACCCTGGGCGCGGGTGACGCGAACCTGCTCAAACAAATCAAGGTTGCTCGCGCCATCGGCATTCGCCGCTGATCACGCGCAAGGCGAAACAGTCTCGGCGTTCCTTCAGACGTTCTGTTCTCGAAGGCGCTTGAGGCGGCGGCGGGCATCTCGAATTTGACGTTCCATGCCCGGCGGCACGAAGCGCAGGAAGGCCTCCAGCGCTTCCATCGCCCCGGCGATTTCGCCCAGCCTTTCGCGTACGATGCCGAGATTCATCCAGGGAATAAAGTTCTCGGGCTGAATCTTTAGAGCCGTTTCGTAACACCGAGCCGCGTCCCGATCACGCCCCAGGCTTTGCTCCAGTACGCCGAGATTAAAATGCGCCTGGGCATAACCTTCGTTCAGCCGAATCGCCTGAAGAAAGTGTGTTCGGGCTTCGTCTTTATTGCCCAGCTCCATTTCGGCCATGCCCAGATTGCTACTGATGACGGGCTCTTCGCGCGAATGGCGGCGGCTTCCTGCCACGCCTGCCGGGCTTCGATGAATTTTCGTGCGCTGTAGTACAGCAATCCCATTTGATACCAGGCGTCGAAGAATCGCCCGTCCATCTCAAGAGCGCGTTTGAATTTTTGCATGGCGCCGTCGGGATTGCCCAGGCGAATCAAGGCCACGCCCAGGTTTACATGATAGAGGGGTGTTTCGCGGAGCCCCAGGGCTTGTTCGAAGAAATCGCGCGCCTTCGCGGGTTCCCCGGCCAGCAGGTAGCACATACCCAGGTTATTGGGGTATTCCTCATTGTGAGGATCGGCGGCCATGGCCGAACCGAATCTCTCCAGAGCCAGGCCGAATTCGCCGCGTTCCAGGCTTTGCACGCCCAGGCGATTCAGTTCCTCGGCGGAGGGTTTAGCCATAACTTATTTGCTCAACGCGCGGAGACGCTGCTTCGCGTCCGCGATGGGTCCGCTCATTCCCGGCGGCACCAGTCGCAGGAACTGCTCCAGGGACTTGCGGGCGGAAAGCTTTTTACCCAGGGCGGTTTGAGTCACGGCCAGGTTATAATAAGGAACGTAGGCGCGAGGATTCAAGGAGATGGCGGCCATATAGGCTTTCTCCGCCGGCGAATACTGCTTTCGATTCTGCAGAACGACGCCCAGATTATAGTGCGCCAGCGCGTATCCGGCGTTGAGTTTCAACGCTCCCCGAAAGCGTTTTTCAGCCGCCCCGGGCTTGCCTTCACGTAGCTCAATCATGCCCAGATTGGTTTGGATCCGAGCGTCGTCGCGGATACCGGCCGCCGCCGTCCAGGCCTTGCGCGCTTCCCCATAGTTCTTATTACGAAAATGAATGGCGCCCACCTGAATCCAGGCGTCCACGTATTTGGAATTCATCTTCACGGCTTCATTAAAGGACGCCAGGGCCGCCGGAACTTGCCTTAATTGAAGCAATGCCGTCCCTTGATTGAAATGATAAAGGGGAAGCTTTCTTAAACTTAACGCCTTCGCGAAAAGCGCGCGCGCTTTCGCGGCCTGCCCCAGACGCATGTGGCACATACCCATGTTGTTGGGATATTCAGCGTCCTTCGCGTTGACCTGAGAGGCCTCGCGAAATTTTTCCAGGGCCACCTGAAAGTTTCCCTGCCGATAGTGCTTGAGCCCTTCCACGTTCAAGCGGCGGTCCTTGGTCAAGGGTCCCGTGTTGCCGGCGGGCGAACCCGTATCCTTGTTCGAGTCCCCACAGGAGAAGGCCGGGAATGTTAACGCGGCCAATAGAAAAAGCGCGAATATCCTGATCATAATTGATACAATGATTCGACCGGAGAAACAGTCAAGCCCCTTTGCCGATGTACAATTTGTCCCATGATACAAAAACCGCGCCCTCCGGAGCCAGGTTCATTGACGGCGATAATCGCGGCCCGCGTCATGGCTTTCGACGATGTGGAGTAAACTTCGATCTTCCGCGGGCGATGCCCCATTGTGGACCCTGATTGGGCTGGGCCTCCTGGGCCTGTTGACGGATTTCCGGAATCCCGTGACGCGTCAGATTCTCTACAACGCCGACGCCCTCTATCCCGCCATGCTCTACCGGGATTTAATGGAATCCGGAGGCGACGCGGGCGGCTGGGTCACGCCCCCCAATTTGACTTTCCTCCCGGACTACTTTATTTTCTTCGCGCAGGCGCTGGTCATGCCGGACGCCGGAACGCGTCAGCTCGTATTCGCCGTGCTCCAGTACCTGGCTCTCATATACGCAAGCCTGCTTCCGGTTTCCGCGGCCTTCGCCAACGATCCTGGGCGGCGCGCCCTTGCTCGACGCTTCATACTCGGGGGAGCCGCCCTGCTTCCGCTGACGGCCATGTTCGTCGAAATCAATACGGGTTACCTCATAGCCTTTATCCCCACACATCATCTGGGTGCCTGGATCATCGCGCTGACGTGCGCCGGCGTGCTGTTCCACCCGCGCAGGCGCTTTCGCGCGATGAGCATGGTTGTGGTTTTTCCGCTGGTCTGCCTGTCCATCGCCTCGGATTCGATTTTCGCGCCGCTGTTCATTCCCGCGGCCGTCCTGGCCTTGATTTCCCAGAGCGATTACTCAAGGCGAAAGCGACTACTCTTCGTGCTCTTACTCATGGCGGCGCTGGTTGTGGGATTTCGCCTGGAGACCATCATGCGCAAGGGCCTGCCCGTGCTCATGCTCGACTATGACGTCGCGGGGCGATTGAAAATCGCCCTGGCGAATTCGAGCATGGAAACCTACGCGGCGGGCGCCGAGCGTGCATGGAATTACTTCCGACGGGAAATCCCCTGGACCGTCTGGGTCGGCGGTCCGCTCTTGCTGGCGGGCATGGGGGCCGGTATTTTCGGCCTTCGCTCGCGGCCGGGTCGAATGCCCTCGGAATTTCGCGCGGTGTTTCTTTTTCTGGCCGGGGCCGCGTTGACGAATACGGCCGTCGTCGTTTGCACGACGGCCATGATCGATTTGTTCGCGCCCCGCCATTTGCCGGCGCTGTATTTCGCCTGCCTGCCTCTACTGGGCCTCACGGCGATTTTCTTCAAGGCCCCCGCCCCGCAACCGCGTTCGCCGCGGCTCATCGCGCCGGTGCTGACGGGCCTGGTGCTCACGGGCCTGCTTCTTTTTCTA
>CAZGYS010000544.1:0-1340 GCA_964530305.1 uncultured Leptospiraceae bacterium | reverse complement strand
GCACGCGAAGCATCCCCGCGCCGCCCCTGGTCGCCTGCCTGGATAAGGCAAGCAAGGGCCGATTCAAAACCGGCTATGGAAACTACTGGCACGCCTCCCCCGTTCACCTGTATTCCCGCGACGGCTTGCGTCTGCTGCAGCTGAACGAGGACATGCGCCCGTACTTTCGCGCAAACTCTTTTCTATGGTATTTACGGACGCCGACGCCGGACTTCATCATCGCGGAATTCTTGGACGAGGACAAGATTCGCTCCCGCTTCGGAGATCCGACGCGCATCCTGAATTGCGATGGTCGACGCGTTTTTCTTTACGGCGAGAATCGCCAGGCGCGCCTGCGCGATTACCACGCCAAAATGGTCAAGGACGTCGGACTGTGGCGCATCGTCATGGGACGATGACACGCCGGCACCACGCCCAATCGCCTTCGTCAGTCACCCGCGACGCGCACGCACACCTTGCCGAAATGGCTACCCGACTTCAAATGCGCCAGGGCTTCGCGTGCCTGCTCGAATTCGAAAACACGATCAACGACGGGCTTTAGATTGCCCGCCTCCACGGCGCGATTCATGGCCTCGAAGCCGTGGCGATGGCCGACCAGTATGCCCTGCACGCGAATATTCGACATGAGGATGGGCAATAGATTCAGGTCCTTCGCCGCGCCCGCCAGGATGCCGATCAAGGAAATGATGCCGCCCGGGCGCACGGCGCGCAGGGATTTCTCAAGAGTTCCGGCGCCGCCGACTTCAATGATGTTGTCCGCGCCGCGCTTGCCGGTAAGGCGATAGACCTCTTTCTCCCAGTCCGGATTTTCGCGATAATTGATGCATTCGTCCGCTCCCAGGGCCCGGGCTCGTTCCAGCTTTTCATCGTCCGATGAAGTTATGATCACGCGCGCACCCATGAGCTTCGCGAACTGCAACGCGAAAATGGATACGCCTCCGGTTCCCTGCACGACGACGACGTCTCCCGGTTTGCAATCGCCGTAAGTTACCAGGGCGCTCCAGGCGGTGAGACCCGCGCAGCACAGGGCCGCCGCTTCCTCAAAGTTAAGATTGGCCGGCATGGGAACCAGACCGCGCTCCGGAAGCACGACGTATTCGGCCAGCATGCCGTCCAGCGGACCACCCAGAGTGGCGCGCATGGCGCTTCGTTCCGGCTCTCCGGCGATCCAGTCCGGCGTAAAATGAGCGCACACCGAATCGCCTTCCTTGAATTTTTTCACGCCCGCGCCCAGCGCGACGACTTCCCCCGCGCCGTCGGAGAGCGGAATTACGGGGAAGTTCAAATTGGGATTGTATTTCCCGGCGATCATGCGCAGGTCCCGAAAGTTCAGGGACGCG
>CAZGYS010000543.1:2842-4903 GCA_964530305.1 uncultured Leptospiraceae bacterium | reverse complement strand
TGGCCGGTATAAGAAAAAGCAGCAAGGCCATGAAAATGGCGGTCACGCCGTCGTCGACATACTTGCCGGTGCCCAGAAGACCCGACCAGCCCGGCACGACCACGGCACCCAGTTTCAGATCCGCGCGACTCATCCACAGCACGGCCGTGAGCACGAAAACCAGGGCCACCATCTTTTCCTCGTATCTCATGGGACCCAGTTTCTTGAGCTCTTCGCGGATGACTCCCGCCGCGCGCCCACTCTTGCTTGCGCGATTCCCTTGACTTTCGCGTCCGGCTTTCGTGCCGCGAATATAGCGGAAATACAAAATCGTCCAGATGAGGACCAGCATGACCATCGCCGCGGGCAAGGCCGCCGCCATCCACTCCAGGAAACCCGGCACGGGGGCCGCGGGAAACTGCTGCTCCAGGAAGCGTCGGTAAATTAGATTGGGAGGCGTACCGATGGGCGTGATGATGCCGCCCACGGAACAGGCATAGGCGATGCCCAGTAAAATCGCCTTCGCCGGTGCTCGAGCGCGTGAAGCGTTTTCGCCTTCCAGGCGCGCGATGATGGACAGGGCGATGGGCAGCATCATGACCGCGGTGGCCGTATTGGAAATCCACATGGACAAACCCGCGCAGGCGAGCATGAATCCCATGAGTATGAAGGCCGGGTTTTCGCCGAAGACGGATAGAACCCACAGGGCGATGCGCCGATGCAAGCCGCGACGTTCCATTGCCAGGGCGATCAAAAAGCCGCCGGTCAACAGCAGGATCGTGGAATTCATGTAGAACGGCGCGACGGCCTTGCCCGACATGATGCCCGTCAAGGGCATGAGCACGAAGGGGAGCAGGGAAGTGGCCGCCAGCGGGATGGCTTCCGTAATCCACCAGACCGCCATGAGGACGACGATGGCCGCCATGGGGCCGGTCAGGGGGGAGGCGGTCTTCGGCCGCAGGAAAAAATACAGAGTGAAAAACAGAACCGGTCCCAGGACCAGGCCGCTGAGGCGTACGGAAATATGGGGGCGTCTTCGGCGATGCATGCTACGGCCGGAAACAGAATCCCGGCGACCTTCCGTGCCGCGCCATTCTTTTTTAGCGATGTTTCCTCTTGACCGGCAAGCCGGCGCGGAACAAACATGGGACGTGTCTGAAAATCAGTCGGAACTTAAAGGCGCTGACATCCTGGTGGTGGATGATACCCACGCGAATCTGCGCTACCTGGTGGATATTCTCGCGGACCAGGGGTGCAATGTTCGTCCCGCGCCGGGCGGTTCCGTGGCCCTGGAGTCCGCTCGCCGTAAGGCTCCTGATCTGGTGCTGCTGGACATCCAGATGCCCGGCATGGACGGTTACCAGGTTTGCGCGGAACTAAAGGGCCGAGACGAGACCCGCGAAATTCCGGTGATCTTCATCAGCGCCCTGGACGACGTCTCCGACAAGATGCGGGGATTCTCCGTCGGCGGAGTGGACTATGTCACGAAGCCGTTTCACGCGGAGGAAGTCCTGGCCCGGGTCTCCACGCACCTGGCTCTTCGTCGTCTTCGCCTGGACGTGGAACGGGCCAACGCTGATCTCGAACAGCGTAATCGCGAACTGGAATCGTTCGCCCATACCGTGGCCCATGATCTCAAAAGTCCCCTGGGTACCATCTCCGGTTTCGTTAATCTGATTCAGGACGAAATGGATTCGCCGGACCTGGAATTGGATTCCATGCGTCACTATCTGAATCGCATTGAGGGCAATACCATGCGCGCCGCCGGCATCATCGACGCCCTCTTGTTGCTGGCTCGGGTTCGGCGAGAGCAGGTCGAGTTGGAGAGGGTGAATACCCGTCGGCTCATCGCCTCGGTGCGCGAAAGGCTTTCGCTTCAACTGGCCGAGGTCGAGTTTGTCGCGCCCGATGAATGGCCGGCCGCGCTGGGGTATGAAGCCTGGGTGGAGGAGATCTGGGCCAACTACATCAGTAACGCGGTCAAATACGGCGGCAGCCCGCCCCGGATCGAACTGGGCGCCGAAGTCCTGGAAAACGGTCGCGTGCGCTTTCGCGTACGCGATAACGGACGCGGTATCGCCC
>CAZGYS010000543.1:0-2826 GCA_964530305.1 uncultured Leptospiraceae bacterium | reverse complement strand
GCGAACGCTTGTTTACGGAATTTTCGCGCCTGGCCACGGATCGGCCCGTGGCCGGCAGCGGTCTGGGTCTCTCCATTGCCCGACGAATCGCCGAAAAGCTCAACGGCGCAGTGGATTTCGAGAGCGAACCGGGCGTAGGCAGTACTTTTTATTTCGAGTTACCCGGCGCGTGATTTCGCGGCGATTTTCACCACAACGGGAACATAATTAGAATCAACCTTGAAGAGTTTAATGCAAAGATGAAGGGAGTTGAAACCCAAAAGCAAGGCAGCATCCTGGTCGTGGACGATACTCACGCGAACCTGCATCTACTGGTGGATATTCTTACCGGCGCGGACTATAATGTTCGCCCGGCGCCGGACGGTCGCATGGCGCTGGCTTCCGTGCGCAGCAAGGAGCCCGATTTGATCCTGCTGGACGTGCAGATGCCCGGCATGGACGGCTACGAAGTTTGCCGAACCCTCAAGGCGGATCCAAAGACGCGTGATATTCCCGTTATTTTCATCACGGCTCAGACCGAAATTCAGGACAAGCTGGCCGGGTTCGAGGCCGGTGGTCAGGACTATATTACCAAACCATTCGCGGCGGAAGAAGTGCTCGCGCGCGTTCGCACGCACATGGAACTGCGTCGCACTCAGCGAAACCTGGCCGCGTCCCTGGAACGCCTGAAGAAGGCGCAGGACTTGATGGACCGAGAACTGGTGATGGCGCGTCGCATCCAGGAAAGTTTGTTGCCGCTTACGCCGCCGAAAGTGCCCGGCGTTGAAATCAATTCGCGCTACATCGCCCTGCAGGAAGTCGGCGGCGATTTCATCGACTACTATGTCGAGCGGGAGCGGGCGGCCATCGGGATTCTCGTGGCCGACGCCTCCGGTCACGGCGTACCCGCGGCGCTGGTGGGCTCCATGGCGAAGATGGCCCTGGAAGGCATGCGCGCGTTGTTGCGAAAGCCCATGGAACTGTTGACTCAATTGAACGAAGCCCTGATGGATAAGACCAGCGGCAATTTCGTCACGGCGGTTTATGGCGTTTTTGAGTCCGAGAAGGGCGGCGCCCGGTATCGCTATGCCACGGCCGGGCATCCGCCGCCGTTTCTGATTCGCGAAAACGAAATTCGTCAATTGGACGGGAGGGGATCGGTCCTGGGTTTACTGGCCAGCCTGCGTTTGAACGAATGGGAAGTCGTACTCCAGCCGGGGGATCGCTTGCTCATCGTCACCGACGGAATTCTGGAGTGTCGCCGCCCCGACGATCAGCCCCTGGACGCGGACATGCTCTGCGAAATGCTCAAACAGCCGCCCGGACTTTCAGGAGGCGAATTTCTGGATCGCTTACTGGCCGGGGTGTATGAGTTCATGGACGGGGTCGGCTTCGACGACGACGTGACCATGGTCCTGCTGGACGTCAAGGCGGGGGACGCGAATGCCTGAGGCCGACACCTCCGCGAAACCCATCGTGCTCTGCGTGGAATCGGATGCGTCGGTTCGTGATCAATTACGCGGCGAACTCGTGCTGGGTCTGGGATACCAGGTCGATGTTCGCTCGGCGTCCAGTGCCGCCTCGGCGCTCAAATTCCTGACCGAAACCCGCGAGGAAAATCCGGACTTTTCGCCCGCCGTGGTCTTTTGCGATTTTCTTCGCGCGGACGGGGAAGAACTACTGGCGGCTCTGCCCGGAGATACCGTGCGCATTCTTCTGACGGACGGCGAGATCCCGCGCGCGGTGGAACACAAGATTCGCGACGCCGGTTTTTTCCGTTATATTTCCAAGCCCTGGCGCGCCCTGGACCTGCGGCTGACGGCCGTGGAGGCGCTGCGCTCCTTTCTGGGAGCGCGCGAACTGGCCCACAAGAACGCGCGCCTGCACGACATTAATCGCGAACTGGAAGCCCTCAACGCGTTATTGGAGCAGCGCGTTGAAGAGCGAACGCGGGAATTGCAGGGCGCCAAGGAAAAGGCCGAGGAGTCCAGCGTCGAGCTTGTTCAGTTAAGTCATGAACTGGCGCTCATGGCCGAGGAATCCAATACGGCGCGCAAGGAATTGCAGCAGGAAGTTGCTGAGAGAAAAAAAGCCGAGGAAGAAGCGCGGCGAGCCAATGAAACCAAGAGCGCCTTTCTGGCGAACATGAGTCACGAGCTGCGTACGCCGCTGAACGCCATTATCGGGTTTTCTCAATTGCTTCAGCGTAATCAGGACCTGCCGGAGCCGGCCCTGGAACAGATATCCATTATTAATAGAAGCGGCACGCACTTGCTGCGCATTATAAACGACGTTCTGGATATGTCGCGCATCGAGGCGGGGCGACAGACCTTGAGCGAGGATGATTTTGATCTTCGCCTGATGCTGGATGATCTTACGGCCATGTTTCGCCTGCGCGCCGAGGAAAAGCAACTGGATATGCGTTTCGAAATTGATTCGCCTCGTTATATGTACGGCGATGAGAAAAAGCTACGCCAGATGCTGATCAATCTACTGGGCAATGCGCTCAAGTTCACCGAGCAAGGCGAAGTCGTTCTATCGGCCCGTCTGGAAAACGCGGAAGGCGATTCGCCCCGGGCGATTTTCATTGTACGTGATACCGGGCCCGGTCTTTCCGCGGAGGAACAGGAGCGCATCTTCGAGGCCTTCACTCAGGCCGGCGCCGGCCAAAAAGCACAGCAGGGAACCGGACTGGGACTGGCCATCAGTCGCGAGTTCGCGCTTTTGATGGAAGGCGATTTAACCGTGGAGAGTGAACTCGGTCGCGGTTCCAGCTTTCGCATCGACATCCCTTATGCCTTGCCCCGGAGCGCTAGTCTGCGTGACGGTCGGGCCCCGGAAGGTGAA
>CAZGYS010000542.1:0-4910 GCA_964530305.1 uncultured Leptospiraceae bacterium | reverse complement strand
GGAGACGACACACGCGTTCGTGATGGATATGTTGAAGAAGCAAAAGCACTAATCACGCCGTGCGCTTGCGGGACGTGCCTTCCAGGCGCGCGATGAGCTTTTCGTGGGCTCGCGTAATGCGATCACGCACGACCGCGGAGACCAGGATGCCCGCCGGCACGAGAAAGAGCGATAGTTTGATGCTGTTGCGGACGCGAAAACGCGTGCCTTCCGGGGTCTCGTCGAAAAGATAAATGTCCTCGAAGTCCACCATGGACGAATTCAAGCGGCAAACCAGTTTGCGATCGGCCTCGAATTCCTCCATGCGATATTCGCCCGTGATGCCCAGGCCCGCGAACGCCGGGCTGATGGTGCAGCGATAAATCGCCCCGGGGCCCGGTTCCAGACCGCTGATTTGTTTCGAGGCCACGACTCCTTCGCCCCATTCGGGAAGATATTCCATATGGCTCACATACCGGAACACTTCCTCCACGGGCCGGCGAATCAGAGTGGACTTTTCCGTTACAATCATACGAACTCAGGATAATCAATCGCCGGGGGAGCGGCGGTAAATTTCCGTGATCGTAATAGTACGAGCGTGTCTACCGGATTCAGGCGACGCGATTCGCGCTGGTCCCATCGGGGACCGAAGCCAGGATCTTCAAAAGGTTATCGCGGTCCTTTTCAATTTGCGCGCGAACGACCGGCGCAATCAAACCCTCGGCCGGGGTGAGAAAGAACGGCAGTTTGAGTCGGTCGACAATGCGTAGATGCGTCGAATCACCCTTCGCTTCGAACTCGTAGGTATCCTCGAAGCTGAGCATGGGATTGTTCAGGCGACAGACAAGCTTCTTGTTCATTTCGTATTCAATCATTTCATAATCGCCCGACATCCCCAGCACCGGCAAAACCGGACCAATGGTGCAACGATACACCGAACCCACGCCGGGACCGTCGCCCTTGATTTGTTCAACGGCGTTAATGCCTTCGCCCCAGGCGGACAGGTATTGCATATTGCTTACATAGTTAAAGACCGTGTCGATGGGATGGGGCAGCTCGAAGGAAATATCGGTGGTAATCATATTGATATATATTAACGAAAGACTTCGTGGGCGGCGGCAAAAAATCGCTTGTGCGGCGGCGGAGGCCCGTCCAGGGTCGAGTGCATATGAGTGAAGTCCTCCGGAAACGTGCTATCGTCTATTTCATTGATCTCATTTTCGCGTTCACCCGGGAAGACGAGCGTCGTCTGGGCGATGAGCTCGCCGGTACGAAAGTCATCGTCGCGGACTGAATCACCCGGCGCCAACCCGGTGACCTCCCAATGAATTCAACCGGGTGCTTTAGCCAAAACGATTCATATAGTCCACGGCGCGCTTGATACCGGAGAGGGTGAGGTCCTCCATATGAATGACCTCGGCGATTTTCTTTAGCGTATAGGAACCGTAGACGCGAGACCAATCGCCCCTGGGGATGGGGTTCAGCCAGACGCAGCAGCGAAAGCGCTCGCGAATGCGATGCAGCCAGTTGATGCTGGGTTCCGGATCTTCCATACCGAAATACTGGGAACCATAGGGCGAAAGCAATTCCTCCGGCGCCATGGTGGCGTCCCCCACGAAGAGCACGCGGGTCTCGGGCGAACGTTCCAGGAATTTCAGGATGGACATGGGCTTGCGATGAGACGCGTCCCGATAGATGTTCTCGTAGATGGTGTTGTGAAAATAATAGGGCGTGAATTCCGTGAAGCGGTCTCGCGCTTTTAGAAAAAGAGTACGCGTGATTTCCACGAAGGGCAGCATGGATGAACCGCCGTTATCCATGAGCAGGGCGACCTGGATCTTGTCCCGCAGTTCGCGACGAAAGACCAGTTCGATTTCACCGCCGTTTCGACCGGTCTCGTAAATCGTGTCCCTGATATCCAGTTCGCTGTAGGCGCCGGCGGGCTTCAGGTTTTTGAGGCTGGCCAGGGCCTGACGAATGTTGTCCGCCTTCAGGGTGTTGGTGCCGGAGTAGTCCGTGTAGCGCCGTTCCCCGATGACCTTGAGCGCGCTGCGATTGCGCGATTCGCCGTGGACGCGAATGCCCTGGGGCCGGTCCGCGCCCGAGTGACCGAAGGGCGAACGGCCGCCCGTGCCCACCCACTTCTTGCCCCCGTGGTGGGCCGCCAGTTGCTCTCGAATGGTATCCCAGAATTTCTTCATGAGATCCTCGGGGCTCAACTTGTCCAGCACCGGTTTGAGTTCGCCGCGTTCCACCGCTTCGCGCAGCCATTCGCGGAACTGCTTCGTGTTAAGAAGCTCGTAATCGCCTTCGGCCACGTCGGGAATGTCGATGCCGTGAAAGTAATAGATGAACGCGCGTTCGAAGGGATCCATGTGCTCCACGCGCTTCACGAAACACAGGCGCGCGAAGAGAAACAGTTCGTCCAGATCATCCGCCAGGCCTTTCTCCAGTCCGCGATGGAATTCCATCACATAGGACATGTTGGCCGGCACGCCGTATTCGCGGAGGAGTTTGATGAAGGGGGTGAACATGGACTTATGGAAAGAAGGTCATGGCTTGAGCGATTGTCAAGTTGGAAAAAGTGAATGGTCTAAGGGTCGAAAGGTGGAAAGGTCAAACGGCGAAACCTTTCTACCTTTAGACCATTGGACCTTTAAACCATTCCACCTTTAGACCTTACACAACAACCCGTCTTGCTCCGCTTGCTTCTCATACGCCCGAGCCAGGTATTTCAAAAGGATGCCCCCGACTTCCTCCGCGGATTCGCCGAAGACGATGATGCCGTCCTCGTGGCCGCCCATGGCCAGGATTTTCGCGTCCGCCAGGTGCGTCTGGCGATACAGACGGGTTACTTCCATGGCCATCTCGGGCGTGCCGTAGGGCACCGTTGCGCGGCTCATGGGAATGTTCAGTTCACGGGCGCGTTGCCAGATCATGGGCGTGTGCGCGTGAAAAACAAAACGAATGCGCGCGTCCAGGTCATAGATGGAGCCGTGTGTCATGGACTCCGATGAAGGTTCGATGGGGCCTTTGCTGACGACGAAGTTACGGGCGTGAGCATAGGAATCCACCACGCAAAAGTCTCGCGCCGAAACGCAATCCTTGCCGCCCGTGGCCGTGCCGCTGATCACGAAACGTCGTTCGCCTTTTTGACCGGGGAAGGGGCCCATGCGACCGGACAGATTTCCGTAGGCGGCTCCGCCGTAACGCGCGGGATCGCGACCCACGAGCGCGGTTTCGCTCATGATGCGCCGCCAGGCGATGAGCCGATTGGTCAGTTCCCCATAGATGTCCGCCGGCAGATCGCGGTTTTCATGTCGGTAGGTGAACTTTATGACGCCTTCATCGTACATGGTGCCGTCAATTTTTGGCCGCCGGAGCCGCGTGTCCAATAAATCGAACTTGTCGGCGGGAGTTTCGTCTAATATATTGTAAGCAGGTTGTGAGTTCTCCGAAAACTCTCAAATTAAAATAGGGGGTCAAACCCATGTATGAGAACAACAGGACGAACCTGTTGCTGGCTACTGATGCCTACAAAGGTTCGCATTTCAAACTCTATCCTTCCGGAACCGAAGCACTACGGTTCTATCTTGCTCCACGAAAGCCTTTCGCGCCCGACCTGACCGAGTTTATCTTTTTTGGTCTGACGGGATTCATTCACGACTTTCTAAAGCAACCCATTACCACCGACGACATCGCCGCGGCGCGGGAAATCTGGGACCGTTTCAACGTGGGCGGTACGCCGTATCCGTTTCCCTTCGACGCTTTCGAGAAGCTGGTTGCCGAAAAAGACGGCCGTCCGCCGGTAAACATCTACGGCATGCCCGAAGGCCGCGCCGGCAATCGCTATAACGAGCCGGTTGCCATGGTGGAATGCCTGGACCCGGACTATCTGTTTCTGCCGGGCATGCTGGAAACGGCGTTGCAGCGTGACGTATGGTACGGCAGCACCGTGGCTACATTGAGTCGCAATGTGCGCGTATATCTTGAGGGTTTGTATCGGGACACGGTGGAAGCCGACGATTACTGGACCATCGACTATCGCCTGCACGATTTCGGCGCCCGGGGCGTAAGTTCGGCTCAGGGCGCGGCCAATGGCGGGCTGGCCCATCTCATTAACTTCAAGGGAACCGA
The DNA here is from genome assembly GCA_964530305.1 of uncultured Leptospiraceae bacterium. GTDB lineage: Bacteria > Spirochaetota > Leptospiria > Leptospirales > Leptonemataceae > CAZGYS01. The sequence continues at coordinate 794 of CAZGYS010000542.1, read as the reverse complement.
CACCATGGAAGCCGCGGCCCGGGGACGCGAACTCTACGGCATGCCCGCGGATGAGCTGGCCGCTTCGATTCCGGCCGCGGAACACAGCACGGTGACGTCTTTCGGCGCGGATTTCGCCGCGGAGAAAGAGGCCTTGCATCGCATGATCGACGCCTTCGGCGAAGGGCCCATGTTCGCTTTCGTGAGCGATTCTTACGATCACAAGCGCTTCGTGGCCCAGGCCTGGGGAGACCCGGAGATCATCGCCCGCATACGCGCCAAGGGCGCCATGCCGGTGGTTCGTCCGGACAGCGGGGACCCCGTGGAGATGGTTCTATACGCGTTGGAAAGCCTGGGCAAGAGCTGGGGCAATCGCGTCAACGCGAAGGGTTACAAGGTCCTGGACGGCATCGCCGTGATTCAGGGCGACGGCATGGACCATGGAAAAATCGTCGAGCTTTACCAGGCGATTGTCGCCGCCGGCTGGTCGCCCCAGAATCTGGCGGTGGGCATGGGCGGTGGTCTGCTCCAGAAGGTCAACCGCGACACCATGAGCTGGTCCATGAAGCTGTATCAGATTCGCCGCGAAGGGCGTTGGTACGACGTTCAAAAGAAACCGGCCACCATGACCGCCAAGCGCGGCTGGGATCCCGCCGGGGGACTGAACACGCGCGACTGGGTGACGTACTATATGGGAGATGAGCGCAATGCCACCTATCCCGAACTGCCCGCCTATGTCCCCGACTTCGGAGCCGTGCGGGACCGGGCCGCGCCCGGATTATTGAATCGTAAAGAAGCGGTTTGATTTCCCATAA
>CAZGYS010000541.1:0-4912 GCA_964530305.1 uncultured Leptospiraceae bacterium | reverse complement strand
ACTGGGTGCGGCATGGCTCTGTGGAACTGACCGGGCAGATGCTGGCAACGCTCTTTGACGTGCCCCAGGAAGACCGCCTGAAGCTCATCGAGTGGTCGGATACCATTCAGAACCTTGGTGATCCCGATGCATTCGAATCCCCGGAAGAAGGCTTCAAGATCCTGGGCATGAAACACCTCCAGCTGGGTGAGCGCGATGCTAAAGCGTTCTACGAAGTCCACAAGGAACGTCCTTTCTATAATGATCTGTGCAACTACATGATTTCCGGACCCATCGTTGCGGCCGCCCTGGAAAGAGACGGCGCCGTGGCTAAATGGCGTGAAGTAATCGGCGCCACGGATCCGGCGGAAGCGGCGGAAGGCACCATTCGCAAGCTCTACGCGGAAAGCAAGGAAGCCAATGCGGTCCACGGGTCTGATTCGCCCGAAAACGCCGAGAAGGAAATCGCATTCTTTTTCAAGAATGGCGACCTCATTGCCTGAAGAAACCTCGTCCCTTACTCAAGGGTCGGCGGATCGTCTCCGGGAACTGGCCGGCCTTTTCGAAGGCTTTCTCAACGACCGGATCCTGGAGATGATTCGCGAGCGGGCCGTGCCCCAAACGGCCGAGCCCGTTATCTATTCCCTTACCGCCGGCGGCAAACGGATCCGTCCGGCGCTGTGCTTACTCACGGCCGGCATTCCCCCGGGAGTCTCCCATGCTCGAGGCGATGCGTCCGAAGGCGATTCCACGGCGGCCTACCTGGAACGCGCGCTTTTCGCCGGCGCCGCGCTGGAGTGCATTCATACTTATTCCCTAATTCACGACGACCTGCCGCCCATGGACGACGACTCCCTGCGGCGCGGCCGTCCCTCCAATCACGTCCAGTATAGCGAATGGGCGGCCATTCTCGCGGGAGACGCGCTCAATACCCTGGCCTTCGAGCTGGCGGCCCGCACATCGCCCGAAGGCGAATCGCCCGCGCGCTTGATCGAAATCCTGGCGCAAGGCTCCGGCCTGGGCGGCATGATTTGCGGCCAGGCCCTGGATTTGCACGCCGAGAAACAGGGGGAGCGTCCCGGGGATTCCGCGAGCGAAAGAGCCTTGCTCGAAGAGATTCATCGCAAGAAGACCGGAGCATTGTTGCGCGCCTCGTGCGAAATGGGCGCCGTCATCGCCGGCGCGGCGGACACGGCGCCGTACGCCGAATACGGCGCGAAGCTGGGTCTACTGTTTCAGATTTCGGATGATCTTTTGGACGAAACCGGAGATGCCCGGGCCCTGGGTAAAACGGCGGGCAAGGATCGTGAATCGGGCAAGCTTACTTATCCTTATCTGTACGGATTGCAGGAAAGCCGGGAAAAGGCCCGGGCTCTTTGCGAAGAGCTCATCGCCCTGGCGGACAAACTGGAACCGGGGCCCCGCGCCCCCGGAGATAATCGCCGGGTCCTGGCCGGATTACCGGTTTTGATTCGCGATCGAGATCGATAGTGACGGCGCTTTATCGGCGCGGGTGATTGCGCGACCGACGGCGATTGCATTCATGAAACAAATTCCATTGCTGGAGCTTTTGAACCGGGCCGGTCACGCCGAGGAGCGTGCTCGCGCGCTGGTGCTGGCCGGGCGGGTCTTTGTCGACGGTCGCCGGGAGACCAGGGCCGGCATCCAGGTGGATCCCGATTGCGAACTACGCGTCACGGCCGAGAAGCAATACGTCAGTCGGGCGGCCCACAAATTGGAAACGGCCTTCGCGGAGTTTCAACCCGAAGTGGACGGACGCGTCTGCCTGGATCTGGGAGCGGCCCACGGGGGTTTTACTCAGTTCTTGCTGGAACACGGCGCCGCGCGAGTATACGCGGTGGACGTGGCCTACGGCATGCTGGACTACAAGCTTCGCCGGGACGAACGCGTCGTGGTGCTGGAGCGTCGCAATGCTCGTAAACTGGAGGCGGACTGGATTGAACAGGCTGATCGAAATCGCCGCGAAGGACTGGTCGTTACCTGTGATGTTTCGTTTATTTCCCTGAAGAGCATTCTGCCGCCCCTGGCCGATTTCGCGGGGGAAATCGCCGGGCCTCTGGAAGGGTACATCCTGGTCAAACCCCAGTTCGAGGCCTCGAAGGAAACCGACGGAGGTATCCTCAAGGACCCCGCCGTCGTCGAACGCGTCCTGGCCGAAATTCGCTCGGAAGCCGAAAGCCTGGGTTTCCAGGTGTCGGGCATGATTCCCGCCGGGATTACGGGCGCGAAGGGCAACCAGGAATTCGTCATGGGAATCTTATATGAGAGCGGGCATAAGAGCGGGGAAGGGAAGTCGGATCAGTGAGCGGTCTACCGGACTATTATCGCATCCTGGGGGTTTCGCCGCTGGCCACGAAGCGCGAAATCAAGCGCGCCTTTCGCCGCATGGCCCTGCGTCATCATCCCGATCACAATCCCGATTCGGGCCAGGGCGACGAGTTCCTGCTCGTGAACGAAGCCCATGAAGTCCTGAGTCATGAGGGGCGTCGCGCGAAGTATGATCGAGAACGTCGTGCCGCCGGTTTTCAAACGAGCCGGGATGATTATCGGGAGCGTTCGTCGCGCCCCGGCCGCGCTCGTTCGCAAAGCCCGCGGCGTCCTTCGCCCGAGCCCTGGTCCATGCGTTCCGTCTGGTCGGCCTATCGCGCGGAATCGCGCAAGCCCTTTCGCGAATGGCGCGCCGGTCCCGATCCCCGGGCCGTTCGCGGCGCCGCCGTCTGGGGCGGGTTGTCGGGCACGGGGCTGGGTTTCTTGTTCGGCATGCTCTTTCTGGGCGTGGCCGGCATGAACTGGGCCGCGGCTTTGCTGGGCGGTTGCGCCGGTCTGGCGGGCGGGATTCTAGGAGCGGCCATGGGCGCGGCCTTTCATGCCTTCGGCCCCAATGTGGGTTTTTCCGCGGGCGCGATTCTCGGCATTATCGGGAGCATTTTCACGGCCGGGCTGTTGCTGCTCTTCGTGGATCCTTATCCACAGGTCTCTCTCAACGGTATCTTGAGCTGGGGTACGCAGGACGCGGCCGGAGCTTTCATGTACAGCCTGTTTCTGGCCTCGGCAATGGCCGGAGCGGGTACCGGGGCCCTTTTCTCTTATCGCGCCTACGCGTCCTGATCCCTTCGCCCCGGGCGATTCCTTGCCCGGCGTCCCGTCCATGCTCTTTGTCCGTACCGGTATGTCCGTAGTAGAACGGAGGTCGCGTCGACCCGAAATGAGCTTTTTGTTGAGAAATTCGGAAGCCGCCGTTCGTCCAATCAGGAAACGGCTCCTTCAACGAAGGAAAACAACGGAGGAAAATGGCTTGCCCGACCAAATGCCGGCTTGCCTGTATCCGTTTTCGGCTCGGGAAGCGGACTCTTCTTGTCGAATGTCCGGGAGTACATATGTCTATTTCAAGAACATACAGAAATTTTATTTTGAAATTATTACCGGCGGTCCTGGTGGGCTCCCTGGTTTTGCAGGGGTGCAACACGACGAAGGACGAAGGCATCGACACGACGACGTTGATCCTTTTGTTCTTACTATTGAACCCACCGGCCTCAGCCAATCAAACTTACGTTGACCGTTCCAACGCGGGGCTCACCGCCTGGAACGCGAATCTCGTTACCAATACGCTGACCAATGATCGCACGCTGGGGAACAGCTCGTTCGCGCACAACCCCGCCAACTGGATTACCGTTTCCGACAGCACCTGTAATGTAGTCGGCGTTCCCACGAGTCTAAGCGGCGCGTGTCCCTTGACCGGCGGCGTCATCGGCGTGTGCGAGACGCGCTTTCTGTCCACCGGCGAAATCGTTGATTCCACATTGCTCATCCTGACCAGTTTTCAAACGGATACCTCGGTGGCGGACGCGGAAAAACAATCCGTGTTCACCCACGAAATCGGTCACTGCCTGGGCCTGAAGCATACCACGGATAGCGCCAATGTGATGTTCGCCAATACGTCGGGCGCTAATTCGCCTTCCTCCTCGGAGCTGGCGGCCATCGCGGATGCCTACAATCCCTTCGACGGCGCCGTTTCCACGAGTAATCGCGATAACTTTTATAATGTCACCGGCGGCAACGCCCTGTTGCACTTCTCGTTTCCGCTGTTTCACATCTCCGCGAACATCGGCAATCGCGGCGGTCTTTCCAGCGAACCGCCGGGGCCGGGTAAACCCATCACCGGTCCGGTCACGACAGTACGCCATTACATGCATCGCGATGGCACGTGCAGTCACGAGACGGTTTATTGAACGAGGAGTCGACGGCCTTCAGCGAAACACCGCCGGACTGTCTACGAGCCGGCGGCATTTAATCACTCCGCGCTCTTCGCGCCTCGGCGGTGCGATTGTTCAGGCGATACTTGCGGTTCAGGCGATGATCGTATCTTCGCGGCCGGGGCCCACGGATACGATTTTCACCGGCACGCCGGTCAGTTCCACCAGGCGGTCGATGTAGGCGCGGCATTTGGGCGGAAGGTCGGCCAGCGAACGCGCCGAACCGATGTCCGTTTTCCAACCGGGCATGGTCTCGTAGACCACTTCCACGTCCTCCAGGCGACTGGACGGAAATTCGTTGATCACTTCTCCATCCAGTTTGTAGCCCACGCCGATGGGGATTTCGTCGTATTCGGAAAGGATGTCGATCTTGGTGAGAGCCAGGGACGTCAGGCCGTTTACCCGCGCCGCGTGACGAATCAATTCGGTATCGAACCAGCCGCATCGCCTGGGGCGACCGGTGGTGGCGCCGAATTCATTGCCCAGCTTGCGTAGTTTGTCTCCCGCGTCGCCGTGCAGCTCGCTGGGGAAGGGGCCTTCGCCCACGCGCGAAACGTAAGCCTTGCAGATGCCGATGACTTCCTTGAGGTACTGAAACGAAATGCCCGAACCGGCGATGGCGCCGCCCGTCGTCGGGTTGCTGGACGTGACGTAGGGAT
>CAZGYS010000540.1:0-4916 GCA_964530305.1 uncultured Leptospiraceae bacterium | reverse complement strand
CATAGGCTAATCCCCCTTCAGCTCTCTTCCATACGGAACATTCGGCCTCCTTCCCTTTCGGGTTGGAGGCCGTTTTTTTGTATTCGAGGGGAGGCGCTGCCTTCCCCTCGAGCTCCCCTTCCGCCGGGGACTTGCGAATGTCCCCGGACCCCTTAACCGCTCTGGTTACTTAATATCGATTATAACGTTCTTCGTGATGTATGCTTCGTGACGCGGGACGTCTTACAGGCTAGTCAAGCCATTTTTTGGCGCACGTATTGTTCAAAATCAAGACTCTTCTCTTCAGAAATTACATGCTCCTCAGCACTGAAAACGTGTGGAGAATTACCCGGAGGAGACTCGGGCGACCGGCACGGACGCCGGCCTGCCGCGCGAGATTCGGGTGACTGATAGTTTCGTTGATTCAAATCGCATAACGAAATTACGCTGGACGCGTAGTGCCGCGGAACAGCCGAATCGATAATTTACGTAATCGTTCATCGAAACCTGAAGAGGCGGGCGCAACCCCGGACGAGATTCGGGTCATCGAGGGAGGGGTTGCGCCCGCCTCATATGAGTGAGACTTCTAAAAAAGGCCTGGGAACGGCCTCCGTCTTTTTTGCCGCCATCGGAACCATTCTGGGCGCCATCATGTTTCTGCGCATGGGCTATTCCGTGGCCCACGTGGGCCTGGCGGGCACGTTTTTGATTATTCTGCTGGGGCACATGGTCACCATCCCCACGGCCATGGCCATCGCGGAAATCGCCACCAATGAAAAGGTCGAAGGCGGCGGTGAATACTTCATCGTCTCGCGCTCCTTCGGATTGACCATCGGCGCATCGCTGGGCGTGGGCCTATATATTTCGCAGGCCATCAGCGTTTCCTTCTACTTGATTGCTTTCGCCCAGGCCTTCGAGCCGCTACTTGCCTGGCTGCGGGAAAGCGCCGGCCTGCCCTTCCAGGACCTGCGTCTCATCAGCCTGCCCAGCCTGCTGATTCTGGGAGCCCTGATTTACTTTCGCGGCGCGGCCATGGGCACTTCCATGCTCTACATCATCGTGGCCATTTTGTTCGCCGCGCTGGCCATGTTCTTCGCCGGCGGCACGGACTACAAACCCGGAGCATCCTTCTACCGGGCTACCATCGAGAAACCCGAGGACTTCTTCCTGGTCTTCGCGGTGATCTTTCCGGCCTTTACCGGCATGACCATGGGCGTGGGCCTCTCGGGAGATCTAAAGAACCCCCGCAAGTCCATTCCCGTGGGCACCATCGCCGCGACCCTGTGCGGCCTCGTGCTCTATTGTTTGATTGCCTGGAAACTCAGCGTATCGGCTTCGCCGAAGGATCTCCAGGGAGACCAGTTGATCATGAGCAAAATCGCCGTATGGGGCCCGGCGATTCTCATCGGTCTGGGCAGCGCGGCGCTTTCGTCGGCGCTCAGCTCCCTCATGGTGGCGCCGCGTACTTTGCAGGCCCTGGCGCGGGACGGCGTGCTTTTTTCCGGGCGATTGAATTCCTTCCTGCGCGGTTCGCGCGGGGGCAATGACGAACCCCGGGGCGCCCTGTTGCCGACGCTGGTCATCGCCTTTGTTTTCGCGGCCGTGGGTGATGTAAACTTCGTGGCCGGCATCATCACCATGTTCTTCATGGTGATCTACGGCGCCCTGTGCCTGGTTTCCTTCTTAAACCATTTTGCCTCGGATCCGTCGTATCGTCCGGCGTTTCGTTCGCGCTGGTTTATTTCCTTGCTGGGAGCGGGCTGTTGCGCGTATTTCATGTTTCGCATCAGTCCCGTCTACGCCCTGGTGGCATTGGCCTCCATGACCGCGGTCTACTTCATAGTCCGGCGCGACGATGAACAACACGGCATGGCCGCGCTCTTCGAGGACGCGCTCCAACAAATCGTAAATCGCCTGCGCGTGCGCATTCAGAAGATTCGCAAGAAACCCGGCCCCCGCCGGTGGCGCCCTTCGGTCATTTGTCTTTCGGGCAACAGTTTTCAGAGATACGACGCCCTGGACCTGCTGCGCTGGATTTCCCATCGCCACGGGTTCGCCACCTACATTCATCTGCTCAAGGGTTATCTCTCGAAGGCCAATGCCAATCGCGCGGACAAGGCCCTGGCTCGCCTGGTGGACGTGGGCCATCAAAGCGACAGTCACGTTTACTTTTCCTCCATGGTCAGCCCGTCCTACACCTCGGCCATCGCGCAGGTCCTGCAAATGCCCGGCGTCTCCGGGAGACCGAACAATACCATTCTATTCGAATACAATCGCCGTAAGCCCGAACAACTGAACGCCATGGCGGAGAACTTTCGCCTCACGAAAACCCGGGACTTCGACGTGCTGCTGCTGGCCTGCGCGCCGCGTAAGTTCGGTTATCGCCAGTGCATCGACGTTTGGATTACGGAATCCGATTCCTCCAACATGGAATTCATGATTCTGCTGGCGCACATTATCCTGAGCCATCCCGATTGGGCCAAAGGCATGATTCGTATCTGCGCCGTCTATCCCGGTGAAAAGCTCAAGGAGCGGCGCGCGGAACTGCGGGAGATGATCGAGTCGGGACGCTTGCCCGTGGCCCCTCGCAATTTGAATTTGATTGCCCGGCGAGAGGACGTCTCCCTGCAGAATCTGGTAAACGAGAACTCGGCCTCGGCGGATCTGGTGGTTCTGGGCTTTCGCGGCGCCGGCCTGGCGCGGGAGAAAAACTTCGAGCTCTTCCAGGGGTATCCGGACATCGGCAATATCTTGTTCGTCAACACCCAGATCAAAAAAACGATTTTCTAGAATCGCCCCCTTCCGGAAATAATCGACCAATTATGCACGCATTCCGTCCCCCGGATGCCCGCATAATACTTGATTCTTCCGGTTCCCTCAAATAAAATTGCCGCAAGCGCTCCCCACGCGATAGTAATATGGTTTATGCAATCACAGGCGGCAACGGCTTCATCGGCAAGCATCTGCGGGCGGCGCTCGTGGAAGAGGGCCGCAAGGTCCGCGTGCTTTCCCGGTCTCCCGCTCCGGGGGACATGGAGTCCGATAAACTCATTGAATACCACCAGGCGGACCTGGCCACGGCTTCCCCGGCGGTTCTGGATGCCTTCCTCAAGGGCGCGAAAACCCTCTACCATCTGGCCGGCACCGTCAGTCGGGATCCCCGGGATCGCCATAAGCTCCATGAAGTCTTCGTGGAGGGCACCCGCAAACTGCTCAACGTGGCTCGGGTAAACGGTGTAAAGCGAGTGGTCCTGCTTTCCACTTCCGGCACGGTGGGCATCTCGACCACGCCCGATTTCATCGCGGATGATGAATCGCCCTACGCCGACCGGATCGCGTCCCGCTGGGGCTACTACGCCGCCAAAATCGCCCAGGAGCAAGCGGCCCGGGAATGGGCGAGCGAGACCGGCTCCGAGCTCATCGCGCTACGCCCCTCCCTGGTGCTGGGTCCGGGAGACCGGCAACTGTCGTCCACGGGAGACATCGTAAAGTTCTTAAAGAAGCAATTTCCGTCACGGGCGTCCGGTGGCCTTTCGGTAGTAGACGTGCGGGACGTGGTGGCCGCCTGTCTGGCCGCCCGGGAAGTCAAAGTCACGGAGGGAGAGACGCGCTCCTACCTGCTGGGCGCGGTCAACTGGACCATCGCGGAGTTCTTTGAGCAGTTGGAGAAATTGAGCGGAGTCGCGGCGCCCACCTTCTCCATGCCCAGGGGAATGGCCATGGCGGCCGCCGGCGTCTGGTCCAATGCCTTCAATCCCCTGCGTTCCCTGATGGATCTCGATCAGGAATCGGTGGACATGGCGTATCATTACTGGTACATCAATTCGGACCGAGCCGCTCGGGAACTGGGCCTGGAATTTCGCGATCCGGTTCAAACCCTGGCGGACACGATTCACTTCATACGAGCCAACGGCATGGGAGGATAAGGCGATTGGGTCTTCGCATTGAAACGGAAAGCCGGGGCAAGGCCTTGCTCTTGAAACTGGACGGAATCGTGGACGCGTCCACCGCGCCCGAATTCAGCCGGGTCCTGCGCGAAAACATCGGCATGGGCCACGCGGGTCTGGTTTTGGACCTTTCGCGCGTGCAATACGTTTCCTCCGCTTTCCTGGGAGCGCTCTACAGCAAACAACAGGATGCCCGGGACGCTCACGGCGAAATCATTCTCGCCGCGCCCAATACGGACGTGCGGGATGTTCTGGATCAAGTGAACATGGGTTCCGTGTTGAAAATTAAGGGGAGCGTGGCCGACGCCGTTCAAGCATTGTCGGTCGAATAAAACGCCATGACATTGAAGATTGAAACCGAACTAATCGACGGCATCATGCTCATGCAACCGGGCGGGCCCGTGACGGATCTGACCGCGCATTCCTTTCGCGAGGAATTGCGCAAGGCGGCGGAAGCGTCCGAGCACGGCGTCGTCTGTGATCTGGCCAATGTTCCCTTCGCCGCGTCGTCTTTTTTCGGAGCACTGGTGGCGGCCGGCAAGAAGGACAAGGGACGCCTGGTCCTTGCGGCCGTGCATCCCGACCTGGCCCAAACCTTTAAACTGGCCCAGTTGGATCAAATCCTGGATATCACGTCCACCGTGGACGAAGCCATGAAATTAATACGAGAGGAATAAGTCGCCGCTACCGGCGCGCGTTTGAATCGCCCATGTCATTGTCTATCGAAACCACGGAAACCGACGGAATCATCGTCATGAAACCCATGGGGCCCATCGACGGTATTACCACGGCGTATTTCCGCGAAGCCCTCCGCAAGGCCGCCCAGACCGCGGGCAAGGGGGTCGTGTGCGATCTCTCGCTGGTGGAGTTCGCCACGTCTTCTTTTTTTGGCGCGTTGCTGGCCAGCCGCAAGAACGATCCCGGCCGACTGATCATCGCCTCCATACATCCGGAACTATACCGCACGTTCAAGCTGGCCAAACTGGATCA
>CAZGYS010000539.1:0-4918 GCA_964530305.1 uncultured Leptospiraceae bacterium | reverse complement strand
CCAGGGTTGCTCCGGGGGCTGGTTTGAATATTTTGCCGTCCCGTTTCACCGAGAAATCGCCTCGTCCGCGAACAAAGTCCGGATGAACGGCCGGTCCCCCGCCCGTAAACAGGCCGGGCAACGCAAAATAGGCGCCCAGGGAGAACACCACCAGCGCGGCGGCGGCATAGGCGGCCTTCCTCCATACGGGCACGGCGCTGGTTCGCGGCTCGACGTTCGACGGCCCGCCCGCGGATGTGCTCTCCATTTTCGCGGAAGCGACGCGTTCCGCGACGGCCCGGCGCACGTGATTCGGCAGATTGTCCAGCGGAAGGCGCAGCTTGCGCGCACCCTCGGACCATTCGCCGGAGTCTTCGCTCAATATTTTTCTGGCCTGCTCGTCCCTGTCCATGGCAATCGCTCCAGCCGCGGCTTAGAGATCCAACTCCTCGGGATGAATACCGGCTTCTCGATAAATGCGTTCCAGTTGCGCGAGACCTTTGACAAAGAGGCGATGAATTGTCGTGCGGGATTTGCCGGTGTTCGCGCATATTTCCTCGTAGCTCTTGTCGTGCAAGAGACGCAGGCGCAGAACGTGGGCGATTTCCTCGGGTATGCGCCCGTCGTTCAATGCCTCTACAAGGATAATATGAATCTCGCGGGAGTTTGTTTCTCTTTTTTTGAGTTGATCGTCGGCCGGAAGTTCTTCCTCCGCGGTGATGGGCGTTACGCGCTTCTCACGGCGGTAGTGCATGAGATACTCATTCTTGCACATGGTAAACATGTACTGCGCCGCCGTGGCCTTGAGAATCTTGCCTTTTTCCACCTGCTCGATGAATTTCATCATCACGGTTTGCGCCAGATCCGCCGCGACGTCCTCATCGCGACTGAGTGCCTTGAGATAAGTAAAAACTTCATCTCCTTTCTCTAGAAAGAAGGCCTCAAGATCCTCTGTGGTGAAAATTTCCGCCATTGGTGAGACGACCCGTCCGGGGACTAATTGGCAATATCAGCAATTTGGAAAAGCATTTTCGGGCGTTCCCTCTCGAAAATTCGTAAGATTCCCGGCGGGCCCGCTACCCATGAGCGTGGGACCGGCTCCGAATTCTACTTGCGGGGGGTGTTGCCCGGCGCCCATGCTGTCAGCGAATCGAACGCCGGGCTTGCCGGCCCGGGAACCGTATTTGTCCACTCAAGAAACATCGCGTGCGTCCGTGGAAACCCTGCTGGAGGAACACGGCGATTACCTGTATCGCTTCGCGACCGCGCGCGTGGGGGAGCCCCGGGACGTGGAGGATTTGCTGCAAGAAACGTTTCTGGCGGCTCATCGCATGCTGGATTCCTTTCGAGGCGATTCCACGATTCGCACCTGGCTGACGGCCATCTTGAAAAACAAGATTCGCGACTATTATAAGAAAGCCGGCCGCGAGGAGTCCCATGGGGAAGTAGAAAGCGTGGACGCCGTCCGTTCCAACTTTCAAGCCAACGGGCGCTGGAAGCCCGAGGCGGGGCCCGGGGATCTGGGAACGGATCCGGCGAATCTTTACGAACGCAAGGAATTCATGCGGGTCCTGGAGGACTGTCTCAAGCAACTGCCGAAACGCATGGAAAAAGTGTTTCGCCTGCGGGAGCTGCAGAAATTCGAAACGTCCGAAATTCGGGAGACTTTGAATATCTCGACCTCCAACCTGTCGGTCATTTTACATCGCGCGCGCATGCAACTGGCGTCGTGCCTCAAGCGCAACTGGTCCCACTCCATTCCCGGTTAACGGAACAGCATTCGTATCGGCCTTGAGATGAAACTACTTCGTAAGTTAAGAGTGCTCATGGACATGATGGTCCTCATGGTAACGCCGGCGTGCGAAGAGATTACCCATGTACTTTCGGAGAGTCTGGACGAACCCGTGCCCTGGTATCGTCGTTTCTATTTAAAGCCGCATCTACTGTGCTGTCACTGGTGCTCGAATTATTTCAAGAACATCAAGGTCCTGCGGGAGGCCATGCATCGCTACGCGGACAAAATAGAGGCCGGCGATGCTTCCCATCTGCCCGGCCTCCCCGCGGACGCTCGCGCCCGCATCATCGAATCGCTTCGCAAGCACGACGCGTAATGCATCGCGCCCGCGACTGGTTTGGCGATTATTTTTTCATGATGATGTAGAATCGCAATACGACCTTGTCGTCCAGGATGGCGTTGGAAATAATATTGCCGCTTACCTTGAACTTGTTGCGGTCCACGCGAAAGGCGCCGCGCACGTACAATTTGCTCGAAGTCTCCTTGATACGTACCGGGATGTCGTATTCGCGGGTAATGCCGCGGATAGTCAGGGCGATTTTCGCGCGATATTCCTTGTCTCCGAAATCGTCCTCTTCCTCACGGACGCTTTTCACGACGACCGTTGCGGTCGGGTATTTCTTCACATGGAAGAAATCGCTCTGACGCAGGTGAGTGTCGCGCTTGCGCTTGCGAGTGCGCACGGAGGAAACATCCACTTCCACCTTGCCGGAAAGGGAGTCGACCTTGCCCGGAGTGTATTTGAAATCCTTTACGCGGAATTTCTTGAAGTAGCCGTTTACTTTTTCGATTTTCGCGTTCACCTGGAACAGCACGTAGCTGGAACGCGTATCGAGCTTGAAGGTGGAGGCCGCTTGCGGAGTCGTGAAGGACCCGGAAACGGAGAGAGTCAAAAGAGCCGTGAAAAGCGCCAGGGCGCCGATTTTGATTTTGTTCATGTGTTCGTCCTCGAATCGGAAATTCGGTCTTCCTCTTGAGAGACCGGTATATGACAGGCGGAAGAGAAGGAATGTTCGCCGGATTTTTATTTTTTTTCGAGTTTCGACCCCGCCGTCAAGGGCTTCCGGAGCCTGGAAGCGGGGCGTAATGGAATGCTAACAATGGCCCTCAGGAGATGATCATTATGATGAGAAACATCAGCAGGGCGAGTCCTATATAAAGAATCCAGCCCTTGATGGAAGCGTCCTCGAACACGGAGCCGCGCGATTTCAGCCGGATCTTGCCCGGTTTGCCGCTCGGGCCGTCGCTGACTGAAATATGATGCTCCCCCGAGGCGTTGATTAATTCCCAGCCGCAACGTTCGGCCAGTCTTTTCATGTCCCGTAGGACGCGCTTCTTGTCTTCGGGTTCATAGTCGCCGCCGATGGGAATCATGTCCCCGTCGGTGAGTATCAGCACGGGATAGCTACGGAAACCGGAGGGCGTGAACGGCTTGCGGTCTTCGGTTTTGGTCTCGGTCTGAATTCCGCAGGCCCGCACTCCCGTCGAGGACCCGGTCAGGATTATACCCAGGATGCGCGTCTTGTCCGTGATCGTCCCCCGTTTCGGGTCGATCATATAGTAAGTCGTCGTGCTCAGCATGCCTATGATGCCGACCACAATCGCGCCTCCCGAAGCCAGGATCACCTTCCACTGGAGCTCGGTATTGTCCCCGGGCCAGTATCCAATCGCCCCGATCGCGACCATCACTCCAATGCCCGCGAGGGCACTGAGAAAGTTACTCAGACCGTGATCGGTATAGATACGAATCCGACCGTTCCGGAGTGAACGAATATTGAAGGATGGATTGTCGGCGTTCATCTTTGTGCTCGGTAGGCAAGGGGCGGCCGGACTCGGATCGGTCCGTCGTCATATTCTATAACTGCTTTCAATTTTTCCTCTAGAACATCCAGGAGACGGCTCCCGCAAGCATGGCTACAAAGCCAATCACAATCAAAATAACCAGGAGCATGCCGTGGTACCTGAACGCGGTCAGAGCGCGCGTGCGGGAGAGGTCCGCCGCGCCGCGGACGGGCCGATTGCGAACCATAATGTAGTAGCCCGGTTCCGTTTCCAGAATTCGCAAGTCGACTTTTTCCGCGAAGTCTCGGGTCTCGGAAAAGGCGCGACTGAAACGCTCCGGCGAAAAGCTTTCGCTCAGGCGAGGCATGCTGCCGTCCCTTAATATGAGCGCCAGGTAGTAGGCTTCTTCATAGCCGTCCTCCGCGTGTTCCTCGGCGGCCTGCAGGGTTTCGGCCTGGAGCGCCAGCGCGAAGACGCGCGCATATGCTCTCTCCATCTTTACGGATAGCGGTCCCATGCTCGTGCGAAAGTGAACGCGCCGCGCCGCGGAGTCGAACTCGCACTCGGCGAAACTAAATCGCCCCAGTCCGTATAGAGCCGTGCTGAACAAGGTTCCGACCAGAAACACGAGCCACAACCCGTCTCGCAGCAAGACGGCCCGCGTTGATTCCGTGAACAGAAAAAAGGGGAAGCCCACCACAATGCATCCCAGGAATATCAGCCCAGCGAACCTGCACGTGTCCGCCCACAGGGGCGGGAAGCGCAAGGCCCAGGTCCCGGTCTTCGTGAGCACGGGGGCGATTACCGGCGATTCATTCATGGCGCTTCGTCAGGGACGTTCCGGTTCAGCCCTTCTTCTCCGAACTCCTGGGTTGCTTACTCGGCGGCGGCTCCACCAGATCCAGATTCAGGGTCTCCGCGAGGCGTCTATACTCCAGCACGGACTCGTCATACCAGAGTGGTCTGAACGGATCTCCAATGCGAACCTCTTTACCGGATTCCAAAACCATGACCGGACGAAATTCCCGCCTATAGCCCACCGTTATGATCCGCGGCGGCCGAATGGCGATGTGACGAACGCCTCGGTACTCGCTCCATGTTCCGGTCCAATCGGGCCACCGAATCCGGATGCGAGAGCACAGTACTTTCGTGTGTAGATCATACTCATACCACGAGCGAAAGTTTATCCGAATGAGAATCAACCCTATGCCGGCCATGATGCCCGCGGCGATTAAGCGAGGATCCTCAACCAGTCGACTCAGCACCGTCGCATGTGCATCCATGGAATCATCAAGAGCTATAAAGTAAATCATGCACAGCGACAAAAAAATCCAGATCCAGCCATCATCCAGGGGAGTCGAG
>CAZGYS010000538.1:0-4931 GCA_964530305.1 uncultured Leptospiraceae bacterium | reverse complement strand
GTATGCCCGGGACAATGAAGACACGGTAGGCCTGCATACGCAGACCTGTGAGGTGCTTTCCGGCATTAAATAGACATGGCCTCGTCACGGGCACCATGTAATTTGATTGGCCTGATCCATAACGCGGATGAAAAAGAAAAAGAAACACACCGATAAGCCGGGCAACGGCAAGCCCGATGAAGACCTCAAGGAAAAGGACATCGAGCTGACCGATCTGGATCCGGTCGCCCTGAACGCCGATCTGGGAGCCGGCCCCCTGGTCAAACAAGACGACGGCCAGGTGCGCATCTTCGGCAAGTATACCGAAGCCGAAATCACCGAGCTCATGGAGTGGTCGGAGATCTTCGCCGCCCTGAAAGATAAGGGCTACAAGAACTATCGCCTGGAACTGCAATATCTTTCCGACATGGACCAGCGTATCTTCGTCAAGGAAGACGACGACATTCTCATCCACATTCGCCTGAAGCTGTCGGACTTTCGCTTTCGCCTGCATGCCGGCGCGCCCACCCGCAAACTTTTGTACATCGACTGGTTGCTGACCCAGCACCCCAAATCGAAACGCATTCGCCCCGAACGTCTCTTTCCCGGACAAGAACTACCCGGCCTGGGAATCTTCTCTCAGATCAGCGATTTCATTACGAACCTGGGTCTGGGCGTAAATGCCCGGGGGGCGTTCAATATTCCGGAGTATTTCCACGACGCCCTGTTGTTTCATCGCCAGTTTTACTTCTACGACCCGGTCAGAGAGGCGCTCTTTCGCGCCTTGATTCGGGACCTTTCGCGCTACGGCGCGCGGCGCATTTCCCGCGCTCTCACCGACGGACGCGTGCGCGATTCCAAGGGAGAGTCGGTGACCTGGAAACCGGGAGAAATGATATCGCCCCTGGGCCCCGAACTCGAGGAGATGCTCTGGGATCCCGACTACCACACCCGCGTCGTGCGCGGCCTCAAGCGCTACAAGTTCACCATGGTCGAAGACTAAGGGGACGCGAAAATGCTTGCGGTTGGAAAGGAAGCGGTTCCAATTCAAGCATGAAAAAAGGGACCTGTCCGAAGTGCGGGAGCACCGAAATTCGCACCAATCGACGCAAAATACACCAGGGAGATCATTTCTACCTGGGAAGCGCGGGCCTGACCGGTCTGTATTGCCACTCCTACGTCTGCCTGGATTGCGGCTATCTGGAAGACTACGTGGAACCGAAGTATCTCGCGAAGATGGCCGAAAAATGGGACAAGATCTAGATCGGCCGCGCCCCCGACCTCCGTCTCAAGGTCCGCGATTCAAAAGCGTCACGAGAATCGCCTTTTGCGCATCCAGGCGATTTTCCGCCTGATCAAAAATCAGGGAGTCCGGCCGCTCCACCATGTCTTCCGTGATTTCGTAACCGGGATGGATGGGCATGTCGTGCAGAATCTTCGCCTTTGTAAGCTTCATCAAGTCGGCGTTGATTTGATACGGCATCATGGTGCGAATGCGTTCCTGCTTCATGTCCTCGAATTCGGGATTATTGAAGAATTCCATGTCCACCCAGGTGTCCGTGTAGACATAGTCCGCGTCCTTCACGCCTTCTTTCAGATCCAGGGTTTCGGTCAACAGGGAGCGCGATTGCAGTTTCTTTTTGATGTCCGCGTCGATGGCGGTTTCCTCGGCGATGGGACACACCAGGGTCAGGTGCACGCCCAGCGCGGCGCAAACGGCCATCAGGGAATTGACGACATTATTGTGAACGCCCAGATACGTCAGGCGGGCGCCGCGCGTATCGCCCCGATCCAGGAGGATGGTCAACATGTCCGCCATGGCCTGGCAGGGATGATACAGATTATCGCAACCGTTGATCAAGGGAACGTGGGCGCCGTCGCGCAGTTCCAGCAGGTCTTCATTGCGCTTCATGCGCGCCATGAGAAAGGCCGCGTGACGCGAAAGATAAGCCGTCTCGAATTTGATCTTGGACAGCTTGAAGTTGGTCGTGTTCCAATCCAGGTAGATGGCGTTGCCGCCCATTTCGGTCATGGCCGTTTCGAATGAAACGCGAGTCCGAGTGGAGGATTTCTGGAAGAGCATGATCAGCGTGCGATTGCTCATGTGCCCTTGATAGTGATTGGGCTGCTGCTTAATGCGACGAGCCAGCTTCAGGATGTCCACGATTTCGCGGTCATCCCAATCCTTCCAACTGATGAGATGCTTTACGCTCGGGACTTCGTTAATAGTTTCCATGTCGACACCAGGTCCGGTAATACCGGTGGGAAACGGAGAGCCTGTACCATTGCCGACGGCGGATCAAGTAGAATTTTCAAGGCAAGTTTTCGGAACGAATTCGATTTGACGAAATCGGAAACCTGGAGCAAGCTTCATGATATGAAGCATCTGGCCATCGTATCCATCGTCCTGGCCGCCCTGGGATTGGGCATCGGCGCATACCACCTGGCGGAAACCCACCCCAATGAAAAAGCCTTCCGAGCGCGTAGCCTGAGCAGTCCCCTGGCGCGCAAACTGTGGAAGTCCTACGAGGCCGCGTCCGATAAGCAGGGCATCGCCATGGGCGTGCTGGCCATCGCGGGTTTTCTGACCGGGCTACTGGGCTGGCTGAAAACCAGAAGCAAGCCGGCTTTGATCGGCATCGTGTTGAGTCTCGGCCTGGCGTTGATTCCCCTGGCCACCAAAACGCACATGTTCAGTTAGAGCGCCTATTCATCCGCCCGCGGTCATGTGCTGTTCAGCGCAGGATGGACTTCAAGTCCACCGCGTGCTCGGGCGCAAACGGCACCGGCAATGATTCGCCCGCCGCGGCGATGCGCCGATTGGCATAAGCATCACGCGTAGGATTCGAATAAACTTCCACCTGGTTCGCCTCGGCATCAAACAGCCAGTATTCCGGAATACCGGCGCGGGCGTAGATCCCGGCCTTACGGCGATCCAGTTCCAGGCTGGAAACAGCCACTTCGATTACCAGCAGCGCCGTGGATGGATGGGCGTCGGCGTAGTCCTCAAGACTTCCGACAACAACCGCCAGATCCGGTTCGGGCTCCGAATCGGTCAGCGTCAGGGGCTGTTCGGGAAAAATACAACAGCCCGGCATGCACATTTCTCGGAGGGCATCCTGCAGCCTCATAACGATCAATGTGTGACGCGGGGTTTTGGTCATCTTCGCGATGATCACGCCTTCGAGCAGTTCCGTACGCGCCCCCAACGCACCGGATTCTCCCAGCACATGGTACTGCTCGACCGTTATGGGAAGCGCGGCAAGACGCAATGCCTCATTCTGTAAAGCGGCGATGGCCATATCAAAAAGCTAAAGGAAAATCGCCCGAAGTCAAGAAGGAAACACCGAAGCGCGGTGCGCGCCAGGGTTCGAATTCGCCGTCAACGCGCGTTTTCGGGGACAAATTAGAGGAAAATACGGAGAGAGAAATACTCAGGAAGATACGCGATTACGCCCATTGTTCTTGGACAGATAAAGCAGCCCGTCCAGGCGCGCGTAGAATTCCTCGGGGCTTTCGTTCTTCTGGAACTCGGCGCAACCCATGGAAGCCGTACACTGCAAGCGTAGATCCTGAAATTCGATTTCCATGGCGGCGATGTCTTCGCGCAGTTTCTCCGCGCGCGAACGGGCGCCCGGAAGTTTCGTATCCGGTAGAATAATCATGAATTCCTCGCCGCCGGTCCGCGCCGCGAGATCCGAATCGCGTGACGTATGACCCATGACGCGCGAGATGCGTCGCAATACCTCATCCCCCGCCAGGTGACCGTAGGAATCATTAATGGTCTTAAAATAATCCAGGTCCATCAAGATGACGGACAGAGGCGTGCCGTAGCGATTGAAGCGGGCGATTTCCCGATCCAGGTGTTCGAAAGCCACGCGGCGATTCCACAGGCCGGTCAGGGAATCCTTCGTGGCCAGTTCCGCCAGGCGTTCCTCATACTTGGCCTTGAACAGCGCGGCGGAAATAACGGGCGCCAGCGAATACAAAATCTTCTCTTCCTCAGCGCGAAAGGGCGCGTCGGTTTCGCGAAAGAGCGCTACGATCCCGATGGGGCTGTTCTCCGCGAAGAGGGGCGCGCCCAGATACGTACGCACGCCGCGGTCCACGAAGAAGGGAATGCGACGTGGATGCGAAGGGTAATCGGGTATGGACAGAATTTCACGCGACTGAAACATCTCCGCGGCGGCGCTCTCCAGCAGGGGGACTTCCAGCTCAATGGACTCAAAGAAGCCGTAGGAGTAACGGTATTGAATCATCCGATTGCTGGGCGCATACAGACCAATGACGGCGAAATCCGCCTGGGTCAGAGCCACCACGCCGTGCAGCGCGGTCTGGATGGTATGATCCGGTCCGGTTTCCGCCAGCAGGTCCGTGAGCAGAACCTTGATCTGATTGTTCACGGAGATGGCGGTTTCCAGCTCGGGGCTGGCGTTTTCGGCGCCGGCTTCCTTGCTCTCCTCTCCCTCATCCAGGGAGGAGACCAACTCCTCGGGCACCTTCTCCAGCACGTCCAGGTCTTCGGAAATGAGTTCCGCCGGCGCGGGGCTTTCACCAGGCTCGGTGCCGGCGCCCGGGGCGATCTTCGTCGGCGCGCCGCCGACGCCATTGGAAGTGGAACCGGCGGCCGGGCTGTTTTCGCGGAAGACCAGGATAACGCCCCGCCCATCGGGCGAAGCCTTTTCCAGGGAGAGCAGTCCGGGCGGTAATTCCAAACCGCCGTTTTCGCGATTGACCGGTTTATCTCCGGCGCCGGGGGCCAGTGCCTCGGGAGCCAGGGGCACCGCCGTCAACAACACGGGGACCTCCCGGCCGTCCCGGGTAATGACGACGCATTCGTCGGTGGAGACGACGTCTCCCCTCAGGGCCGAATCAACAAGAACATCGGGCTCGGTGGTGTTGGGCAGCGCGTCCATTCCCCGCCCGAGCAACTCCTGCTTGTCCAGGCCCAG
>CAZGYS010000537.1:3492-4933 GCA_964530305.1 uncultured Leptospiraceae bacterium | reverse complement strand
CACCGGCCAGGACTGGAAGGGAATCGAACTCAGCGTTTCCACGGCGCGTCCGACACTCAACCAGCGCATGCCCAAACTATCGCCCTGGTATTTGACGGTACCGGCTCCACGCAAAGCCCGCTCGGTGGAACTTTATGCCGGCGGCATTGCAGATGGCGGAGGCGGACCGATACCGGTGGCGGCCGGTGCCCCGGCGGGCGGAGCGGACGGCGATATGGAAATGGCGATGGACCTGGACCTCGATTTGAATCTGGGTGGTTCGGCGCCGCCGGAATTCGAAGCCGAGGAAACCCTGGCCGCGGCTAATGATTCGGGCATGGCGGTCACCTACACGGTGCCCGGTTCCACGGACATCCCCGGCGACGGCACGCCGCGCAAGTTGCTGGTGAATCGTTTTAACATTGAAGCGAATCTGGAGCACATCGCCATACCTCGGCATACGGACGCCGTGTTTCGTCGCGTGCGCGCGGTGAACGACGGCGCGGGGCCGTTGCCGGGCGGCAAGTCCACTCTGTTTATTGATGAGGAATACATCGGGCCTTCGCGCATGAAGTACACGCCCGGCGGCGATAAGTTGCGACTCCTGTTCGGCGTGGAGGAGCGCATTAAGATCAAGGACGAAATCGTACGGCGAAACACGGAAAAGACCTTCATCAAGGACGATCGCCAGTTGAAGTACGCGTACGAAACGAAGTTGGAAAATCTAATGCCCGACGAGGCGCGAATCCTATTGAAGGACCAGTTGCCGGTTCCGCGCAATGAGCAAATCAAGCTCCGCGATGAAAAATTCGAGCCCGAACCGGACAAGCGCACCGAGCTCAATCTACTGGAATGGAAACTGGAACTGAAAACCGGTGAAAAGAAAACGGTGCGCCGGGAGTTTACCGTGCGCCATCCGCGCAATGTGAACGTGATCGGTCTGCCGGATTGACCGGTTGTTCGAACGGAAAGCCGCTCAGTTCAGGCCGAATTTTTTCAGGAGGCTCTGGAAGCGTTTCGCGTACTTGAATTTCTTGAACGGCCGTTCGTCCATCTCTCGTCGAATGGGAAAACCCTTTTCCACGGCCGGTTCCAGGTACTCGTAGAATTGTTCTTCCTGGTCCAGTTCGCCGTGGACCTCGGCCAGGGCGCCGGTTACTTCTCCCCGGGGTTCCTCGGGCTTGAGTTCCAGGGCGCGGCGAAAGTCCGTCAGGGCGTCGTCGTAGCGTCCCAGTTCCGAATGGGCCAGCCCGCGATTGTAGTACAACCAGGGTTTTTCCGCCCCCAGGGCGATGGCCCGGTCATAGTCGGCCACGGCGTCTTGCTTACGGTCCAATCGCCGCTTGGCGATGCCGCGATTATTGAAAGCTTCCGAAGCGTCGGGATTGATTTCCACGGCCCGATCATAATCCCGCAGGGCCTGGTCCGGCTTGCTTAACTTGAGATGAATGAAGCCGCGATT
>CAZGYS010000537.1:0-3482 GCA_964530305.1 uncultured Leptospiraceae bacterium | reverse complement strand
AGGGCCTTTTCATTGCGCGCGTTCTTTTCCAGGACGCGGTCCAGTTCGGGCAGGGCTTCCTCGAAACGTCCCAGATGGGCGAGCGCCAGCGCGCGATTGTGCCGCAGGTCCATGCGCTGGGAGCCCAGCTTGAGCGCGAGATCAAAATCCGTCAGAGCTTCCTTATACTGCTTGAGCTTCGCGTGGCAATAGCCGCGATCGTAGGCGGCGGCATGGGATGGTTTCAGTTCCAGTACCCGGGAATAGTCACGTACGGCGCGATCGTAATCCTGCAAGAGCGCGTGATGATAGGCGCGGGCATGGAGGATGTCCGGGTTGCCGGGCTGTAACGCCAGGGCCTTCATGTAGTCCGCCAGTGCCGCCTGATGGTTGCCCATTTTGCCCAGCGCGTTTCCGCGATTGTAAAAAGCCTCGGCGTGGTCGTTCTCCAGTTCGATGGCGCGACCGTAGTCCTCCACCGCTTCGGGCAAGCGCCTTAACTTACGATGCACGATGCCGCGATTGTTGAAGGCGGCCGCGTATTCGGGCTCCAGCTCCAGCGCGCGATTGTAATCCCGCAGAGCGTCTTCATAACGCTCCAGCTTTCGCAGGGCGATACCGCGATTGTTCAGGGTTAGCGCGTGGTCCGGGCGTAGATTGAGCGCCGCGTCGTATTCGCTCAAAGCCTGGTCGAAACGACCCTGCTCCAGATGTGTTCCCGCCCGATCGAAGGCGGCCGCGGCTTCGTCCCTCGACTCGCGGTTCATGGCGCTGTCCATGGGGAATGGCCGTATGTTTCCACGCGTACGGCAAGAAAAAAGCGGGCGAAAATTCATTGACCGGCGTCATGCGCCGGACTCAATCGCACCCATGGCCGCTAAAGCACCCCGTCCGGCCCAGGGCAGCGTGACCGTCTACGTTCCCGAGGTTTTACTGCCCATACTGGAGGAGCGCGTTCGCCTGCGCGCCCGGGGCATGAAGCAATATTTTTCCCTGCTGTTGCGCGCCTATCGCGACGGCGGTCCGGACGCTCGGGCCCTGACGGACCTCATGGCCGCGCCCGGCAACAATCGCTACCAGAAATCGGATCTTAAGCTCAAGCGCAAAAGCTTCACGGCCCTGGACGAGGACTGGGGAAAACTCAAGGCTCTCTCGGCGCGGGACCGGGTCTCCTGTAGTTTTCTATACGTGATCTTATTCATGTTCGAAGCGGGCCTGGTTTCAGTGCGGCGGGATCGGGTGCTGGTAAAATCGCCGGAGGCCCGGGAAGTACTCGAAAACATGTATCCGGACATCCGCACCATCGCCCTGGTTCACTCCGCCGATTAATCATCGCCTGACCGACGCTTCATATTCGCCATGATGAAAACTCCGCGGCCCTCCTTAAGCATAAGAAAATAATGTTTCATAATCCGCGGAACTTTCCCATGCCTTCGCGCCATAACCCGCTCTTTTAAAGCCGACAGCTTCCTGAAAGTACGCCATCCTGAAGCGGCCGTGAGCGCGGCCCTGGAAGGAACATGCCGGATATTCTTTCATTCTTATCGGGAGCCCTGGTGGTCGGGAACCTCGCGGTGGACGCCTATGAACTGGTGGGCCGGGTCTGGAGCTTGCGTAAGGTGCGCGAAAAGCTCGATGATCGCGAAGCGCGATTGGATGATTTTCTCGACCAGCTGGGCGGGCTCAACGCCAACCTGCGTTTGATCAATCAAGGCGTGCTCTACGCTCCGGACATTCGCGGCGTACAGCCGCCCGACCATTTGACGGACGCGGACATCGCCTATCGCCCCCGCGAAATCCTTGGGGCGGTGCGAGCGGTGCGGGGCGACGAACCGCTGGTGGCGTCGGCCATGGTTCGTAATTCCCCCGATCTTAAACGAGCGCTCGCTGAGAACCCCTTTAACGTGTTTGCCGATTGCGCGCCCCTGACGCCGGAGCGGGCGGCGAAAATCGACGCGGGCATTCCCGTGATCTTTACCTACGGTCAAAGGCATTTCATCAGTCGCACGGACGAGCAGGAATTACGCGAACGTTTCGGCCTGCGCTACGACGCGCGGGCCCATCCTCTGAACCATGACGCGCCCAGACCCCGCGACTCGGTGAAAAGTACGCAATCCCTTGACCCGCATCTGCCGACCTTCATGCATTTGTATGACAAGGGTTCCTACGAGGAGGCGATTCGCGCGTGCGATGATTTTATTCGCCGCGGCGATTCGGCCGGATACGCGTATTACATTCGGGGCGCCGCTCGACACAAGCTGGGTCTCTGGCGCGGCGCCGTGGCGGATCACGACCGCGCCTTGCGTTTGCAGGACGACTTGCCCCAGGCCCGCTATCGCCTGGAAGCCCATCATCGCGCCCTGCTGGAAAGAGCCGCCCGGACCGGCGGCGACGAACCGCTGCAAGCAAGTACGCGGCGGATCCTTGAGCGCTACAGTCGCGCGCTGGGGCCCGGGATTCTGGCGGCCCTGCGCATGGAAACTCCGGAGCTCTCAAGGGACGGGGAATCGCCGTCTCCGCATTCGTATCCGGAGGCGACCTCGGCCGACCTGGAGGACCTCTCTTCCAGTGGAGTTTCGGGCGGCCGTACTTCGGGCGAAGAGCCGGACGGTTACCTGGACTTCTTCCTGCGGGGCGATTATGTCTCGGTCATCCGGCGAACGAGCCTGGTTCTGGAGGCGGGCCCGGACGCCACGGCTCTTTATTATCGTGCGAAGAGTCATGCCGCCCTGGGCATGACGCGCCGAGCCCTGCGGGACATCGGACGGGCCGTGGAGCTGGGCGTCCCGTACTCCGACGCGAAACGCCTGCAAAACCACTTGCAAAACAAGGTGAAAAAAATGAAAGATGGCCAATGAAGCCCGCTCGCTTTCTGGCCTACATCGCCGCGGTTCTGCGATCGCCCTCGGGCGAATATTTGCTGATGAAGCGTTCCTCCACGAAGGACTATGCTTCCGGCGCCTGGGAGTGCGTTACCGGTCGCGTGGGCGAAAATGAATCCTTCGAACAGGCCCTGCACCGCGAAATCCGCGAGGAAACGGCCATGACCGCGCGCATCGAATACCCGCTGGGCACCGCGCATTTTTATCGCGGCGAAGCGAAACCCGAAAATGAAATGCTGGGTGTCGTTTATTCGTGTCGCGTGGATGATCCGGAAAAGCTTCGCTTGAGCAATGAGCATTCCGAATACGTCTGGCTTTCGCCCGCGTCGGCGTTGGAATTGCTCGCGGGAGACGAGCCGGGCACGCGCTGGATGCGCAAGGTCATTGAGAAGGCCGAAGTGCTGGGGACGCTGGTGCCCGGTGATCTGGCCGCCTATATTCAGCAGTACGGTTTCGAAATCGATTGATTGCCCGTCCATTATTCCCGTCCAGGAAGCGCGTCGAAGGGTCGGGCTCTTTTTGTGCTTGAATGAAATCGCGCCGAGCGGGAGAAGGTCGCGTGCCGACCCGCTATACCGAAATTGATTGGTACGATACTCCTCGTTACTACGACATTATTTT
>CAZGYS010000536.1:0-4943 GCA_964530305.1 uncultured Leptospiraceae bacterium | reverse complement strand
CCGCAGGACGCGGTGAGCTGGCTGTCGATTTCACCTTCAAATATGTACAGGCCGGTGAGGGTGGCGAAGTTCAAAAGGGTGCTGTCCACCGCCTGAATTTCGGCGCTTTCCCCCTCGCTGGAACAACCCAGTGCCGGAAGCAGTGCCAGCACGAGGCCGGCGGCCAGCAGGCGCGCGCGTGCGCCGGTGCCCTTGATGCGATTTTTCAGATTTTCCGTGAATTTCATGAACTGACCACCATCTCTATTTACGAGCAAATATGGGAACACATCCCGCCCGAGTGAGAAAATCGAATATGGGTATTCCGTATATTTTCGGCTCCCGGGGGGCGGGAGTTGAGCTCCCTCGACCGGAGTGGAGTAATTTCGAACCTTCTACAGAATATTGATTTCCGTCACCCCGGTGTCAAACCGATTATCAGCGGGCGCGCTCCTGCAAGTCAAGCAGCAGGCGCTCGTTGGGAGTAAACGCGGAACGGCGAAAATACAGGCGATGGGCATCGTCCTCGAATACCAGACCTTTCTGGAAAACAAAGAAGCGTTTCGCCGGCAAGGGCAGGGGCGTGAACCTGCCTTTATCCGACATAAGATGCAATTGCCCTTTTCTCAAGAGCAGGAATTGCTTTATATCTCGCAGATAGATCAGCGAAGGCGAATACGCCATGGGTCGCAGTACTTTGGTCTTACTCGCGCCGTTCTGATACGAGTGCAGTTTATGGCGAGCGGCTCCGCCCGCGTACAGGTAGGAGAGAATTCCGGCGTCGTCCTTTTTCGCGGTCTGCTTGCCGGAAGGGGCGTCTTCCTTCGGCTTCGCATTCGACCGCGGCGTTTGAGAGCCGTCGTCGGGCGCGCTCGGATCGGCGTCTTGTTTGCGCGTGAACTCGGCGATGAAGTCCGGCGTTAAGCCGGTGCCGTAGAGTTCCGGCGCGGAAAATCCCTTACCCAGGTAGCGAACGCCCGCGCTGATGGAAGACATGCTGAAGCCCTTGTAGTAGCCGGCGGCGCCGTGAAAGATAAAGAGGCCTTCTCCCGGCAGGTCCTTCGCGTGAAAGTAGGCCTGGATCTTTTTATAGCGCGATTTGAATTCCCGTGAATGCAACTGGCCGATCTGGGTCGGCTTTAAGCGGCGATAGTGCAGGCGACCTCCCCGGGTGTAGTAGATCAGGGCCCCGTCGTCCGAGATGGCGGGAGTGTGGCCGCAGTCGGCCTTCAAGTCGATGTCGATTATTTCTTTTTTTCGCAGGGAAACCGGATGCAGGCGACATTCCTTGTCCTTCGTGCGACGGGTCAACAGCGCGAAGCGACCGCCGCGACTTAAGGCCAGCCCCGCGGGAACGAATTCGTCCAGTTCCATCTTTTCAAAATTCTTATCCAGCCAGTAGAAGAGAAAGCGGTCTTCCACCCAGGCGATGGTGTTTCCGTCCAGGCCGGCCCGAATCAGGCGACGGGGATTCTCAACGATGGAAAGGGGCGTGGAATTCTTGAGGTTCTGGATCTTGAACAAGCCGGCGATGCGCTCCCGGGCCTTTTTCTTGAGACCGGAATCGATGAGTTCCTCCAGTTCCTGGCGGGGAATCTCGGGCTTTTCCTTGCAGGCGGTCAGAAAGAGCAACGCCGACGCGAGAATCAACAATGAGCGGAACATGGGACCAGATTCGCTAAATGGCCCGTGTCGGGAAGTTTTTTTGCGCCTTCTTTACTCCTTCTCTACGCCTTCGTGCTCCACGTGGTTATAATCCTGCACTTCTTAAATATCAATTTTGCTGGTCGCCCGGGGTGGTCCCGGAAGTATGCCCCGGAATCCCGATTCATTCGGTATTGGGGCGATTTTCATCGTCTATTGGCTTAATGATCTCTCAAGTACACTGGTAGCGGTAAGAACAAGATGAGTACGGAAACGAAGAACACGCAGGAAACAATCTCGGAGCAAGACGCCGCCTGGCTGGATCAGGTCTATCGCAATCGCCGTCCCTTCCTGGATTTCTCCAAACAATCGGCCGGTGAGGAAGTCTTCCTGACGGGCTGGGCCCTGCGCTATCGAGACCAGGGCGGCTTGATTTTCGTGGACCTGCGCGACCGCAGCGGACTGGTCCAGATCGTCTTCGACCGTTCCGTGGTGGGAGACGATTTCGACATCGCCTCCGGCATTCGCAGTGAATTCGTAATCGCCCTGGAGGGCACCGTGCGGGAGCGCGGACCGGACGCCGTGAATCCTAAATTGGCCACCGGTGAAATTGAAGTGCTGGTGCGTCGATTCATCGTCTTGAACAAGTCGGCCACGCCGCCCTTCGAGCTGGACGAATACGGGGAAGTGGGAGAGGAGCATCGCCTGCGCTATCGCTACCTGGACCTGCGTCGGGAACCCATGCGGGACGCCATGATCATGCGCTCGCGCCTGAGTCAGTCCATTCGCCGGCACCTGGAGGACGAGCAATTCCTGGAAGTGGAAACGCCGGTTCTGAACAAGTCCACGCCGGAAGGGGCCCGGGACTTTCTCGTGCCTTCGCGCCTGAACCCCGGCACTTTTTACGCCCTGCCGCAATCGCCCCAGATCTTCAAGCAGATCCTCATGGTGGCGGGCATGGAACGCTATTATCAAATCGTAAAATGTTTTCGCGACGAAGACCTGCGCGCGGATCGCCAGCCCGAATTTACGCAGTTGGATATGGAATACAGCTTCGTAAGCGAAGAGCTGATCATGGAGTCCATTGAGAAGCTCTGGCAAAAGGTTTTCAAGGAAGTCTTCGACTTGAAGCTGGAAATTCCCGTGGCGCGCATCAGTTACGCGGACGCCATGCGGGATTACGGTACCGACCGTCCGGACCTGCGTTTCGAAATGAAACTCAAGGATGTGGCCGACATCGCCGCCGAGAGCGATTTTAAGGTCTTTCGCGCTCACGCGGAAGCCGGTGGTCCCGTAAAGGCTTTGCCGGTGCCCGGCGGCGCCGCGCTTTCGCGTAAGGAAATCGACGACCTCACTAACTGGGTCAACCGGGACTTCGGGGCGAAAGGTCTGGCCTGGCTCAAGCACGAGGAAGCCGGACTCAAATCCGTCATCAGTAAATTCTTTTCGCCCGAGTTGTTGGAAAAGCTGGCGGAACGTTGCGAAACCAAACCCGGTGACTTGATCTTTTTCGCCGCGGACCGTCCCCATGTGGTCAACGCTACCCTGGGCAATCTGCGCAATAAAATGGCGGAGCGCTTTGAGTTGATTCCGGAGGACGCGTGGTCCTTCGTATGGGTCACGGACTTTCCGTTGTTTGAAAAAGACCCCGACTCGGGAGAGCTCTACAGCGTGCACCATCCCTTTACGGCGCCCCGGGACGAGGACCTGCCCATTCTTATGGATCCGGAACGCTTCAAGGCCGAGGGTGAGAACGTCCTTTCACGGGCCTATGACCTGGTGCTCAACGGCACCGAAATCGGCGGGGGCTCCATTCGTATTCATCGTCCCGAAACCCAGCAGGCGGTTTTCTCGGCCCTGGGGATCGGAGAAGAAGAAGCTAAAGAGAAATTCGGCTTCCTGCTGGATGCGTTGAAGTTCGGCGCGCCTCCCCACGGCGGAATTGCCTTCGGAATCGATCGCGTGCTGATGCTGCTCTTGAAGCGAGAGTCCATCCGCGACGTCATCGCCTTTCCCAAGACGCAGAAGGGTCACGGTCTCATGTCCGAATCCCCCAGCGCGGTGGACGAAGCCCAGTTGAAGGAACTGCGCATTCGTCTATTGAAATAAGACCGCTGTCGTTCGACGTCCGCGGATATCGCGCCGGGCTCCACGCTTCAGGAGCTCACGCGGTACTTCACCTGCACCAGGCCCGAGGCGAATTGTTTGGAGTCCATCAGCTCCAGCTTTCGCCGGGGGACTTCCTCGCTGAATAAGGCTATGCCCTTGCCCAGGATAATGGGAATCATGGTTATTGCGATTTCCTGGATGAAGCCCTCGCGCATGAAGGCGCGCACCAGTCCGCCGCCGTCGATGTAGAGGCGCTTGCGTCCTTCCCCCTCCATTTTTTCCATGAGTTCGGCCGGGGAGCCGGAGAAAAATTCCTCATTCGCCATGGTCTCTCCCTTTGAACGGGACATGACCAGGCAGCGCTTATCGCCGTAGGGCCATTGTCCGAAGGAGCGCACGAAATCATGAGACGCCCGCCCGAGAATCAAGGCGTCGATTGAGTTGAAGTGTTCCTCGAAACCGGTGTCCTCTCCGCTACCGGCGGCTTCATCCAACCAGGCCATGTCTCCATCGGGTCCGGCGATAAAACCGTCCAGACTCATGGCTAAATATACGATTCCCTCGGGTGTGCTTGACATTTGATCTCCTTAATTCTACAGTGTAGAATAATAATTCTCGTCGGTCAAATGGAAAACCATGAGCAAGAAAGCCTCGAAAAAAGCGGTGAAGAAAAGATCGCCCGGGCGACCGGCCGGCGGGGGAATGGGGCTGTCCCGGGAACGCATTCTGGGGCAAGCGGCGAAGCTACTGGATGACCGGGGCTTGAAAGCCTTTTCCATGCGGGAACTGGCGCGGGCTTTGAAGGCCGATCCCATGGCCGTCTATCACTATTTCGGCGGACGGGATGCCTTGTTGACCGAACTGGGCGCGGTCCATTTCAGGCGCTTCGAATTTCGAATCGGCAAACGCGCCGGCTGGCGGACCACCGCCGCGGCACTGGGGCGGGCCTATCTGGAGCATGTGGAGCCGCGACTTGAGTTGCTCTTATTTTTGACGCATACTCCCGGGGCGGCGGCGGAGCCCGCGCGCATCATGGCGGAGCACTTCGCGCGGGTCACGGCACCGCTCAATCTACGTCCGGCGGACGCGGAGACGGCCATGGGAGTCTTTTTTGATTTTCTTCACGGCTACGCCCTGGGTCTGCGGGGAGGCGCGGGCATGGGCGCGGCTTTCAAGCGCGAACTCGAAATGGTCCTGAATGGGATTGAGGC
>CAZGYS010000535.1:4348-4949 GCA_964530305.1 uncultured Leptospiraceae bacterium | reverse complement strand
TGGCGCTTCAATGCCGACGGTAGTTTGGATACCACTTTCAACGGTGTCGGTTTCAATACCTTTGGAAATTTCAGCTCGGACGGAGCGGGTGATATGGCCCTGGGAACGGCCCTGGATTCGGCCGGGCGTATTCTCATCGTCGGGTCCATCAGGGGATCCTTCTCCACCACGGATATGATCGTGATTCGCCTGACCGCGAACGGCGTGCTGGATACGAGTTTTAACGGCGTCGGCTATTTGATTCACTCCGGCGCGGCCGGCGGCTCGCTGGGCAATGACGTGGGCCAGGACGTCGTCGTGGACGGACTGGATCGCGCGATTATCGCGGGTCGTAGTGAAAACGCCGCGGGTGATCTGGACATGACGCTCTGGCGCGTGGACGCGACGGGGACGCTTGATACTACTTTCGGTTCCGGCGGCTTCGCGGTGCACGCGGCGGCGGCGGGCGGCACGGGAGGGGACGACAGTGGGGTCGCGCTGCTCGTCAACGGCGAACGCATCGCCGTTTGCGGCGGCAGTACCAATACCGCGGCGAATTTCGACATGGTTGTGTGGGGCTTCACGACCAACGGGCAGCTCGATACAAGCTTCGGACTCTCCG
>CAZGYS010000535.1:0-4326 GCA_964530305.1 uncultured Leptospiraceae bacterium | reverse complement strand
TGATCCCCTGGCCGCCGGTTTCGATAATGGGAATCATCTGACTCTCGACGGCTACGGGAATCTCATCGCCGTCGGCAGCGCTACGAATGGAAGCGGCAATACGGACATGATTGTTCGCCGTTACAGTGCCGGCGGCATACCGGATGGTAGCTTTGCGTCCGGTGGTTTGTTCACCCACGATAACGCCGCGGGCGGTTCCCAGACGGATTTCGGAAATCGCGTGGCCGTCGACGGACTGGGACGGATTCTCGTGGCTGGGGCCAGCGCGGATACCACGCCCATTCGACGCATGACCGTTTGGCGATTGCGTTAGCGCGGCGCCGGCAAACTTTGCGGATCCTTTACAGATCGTATTTGCGATTCGTTTTCAAGCAGTTCTTCGTGCGAAGATCCGTGGCGCAGACATAAGGGAGGGGGTCCACCTTGGTGGAGTTGTTCAGGCGCACTTCATAATGCAGGTGCGAACCCGTGGACCGTCCGGAACGACCGACATTGCCGATGTGGCGGCCGCGTTTTACCTTGCGACCCTTGCTCACATGGATGGCGGACAGATGCGCGTAGAGCGTGTAGTAGCCATTGTCATGGCGCAGGACGACCACATTGCCGTAGCCGGTTTTCGAATACGTAACTCGATGGACCGTTCCCGCGGCCGTTGCGTAGACCGGCGTCCCCCATGGGGCGGAGGTATCCATGCCGGTATGCATTTCCCAGCCCACGCCGGTGATGGCGTTCAACCGGCGACCGTACTGGGAAGTATCCTGAACATAGCCCTGCATGATTACGGCTCGGCCCAGGGGCATCGAATTGTAAACGCCCAGGCCGTCATTGATGCTGTGCTTCAGGGACAACAGCAAGGGCGATTGCTGGCGGAGCATATGGTTAAACTTACGTTGCGCGTAGATGGGTGGTAGATAATCGTCCGTAGGTTTCAGATTGGTCTCTTCCAACAGTTCCGCCTGAAGCGCCGCCCGGGAAGATTTAATGGACGCGT
The DNA here is from genome assembly GCA_964530305.1 of uncultured Leptospiraceae bacterium. Lineage (GTDB taxonomy): Bacteria > Spirochaetota > Leptospiria > Leptospirales > Leptonemataceae > CAZGYS01. The sequence goes on along the minus strand of CAZGYS010000535.1, from coordinate 3,335 downwards.
CCTCACCCGGTAGCGCGGTTAACTGCTGCTCACGGTAACCCACCAGCACGGCGATTTCCCGCATGCGTTCCAGCAAATCCTGCTTGAGATCAATGCTTGTTTCAATGCTGGACTTAACCGTCAGCGCGGCGCCCAGATTGGCTCCGTGGAGCTTCTCCACCCGATAGTTTTCGCGGGCTTTCTTGGCCTGCCAGTAGAAGCCGTAGCCTGAAAACAGCACGGCCACGGCCAGGGTGCCCAGCAGGAACAGAATCATGGACCAGTTGAGTTGCAGGCTGAAGACTTCGGCTTGCTTGTGGGGAATGACCATGATCGTAAGGCGCTCATCACCTTTCTTGCGAACACGATCGATGGACCGGTCTACCAGGTTGGTCTTGAACAAGCGATTCCAGAATGATTGCTTGCGGTCCACGCCCCAGGATTTCGAGTCCCCTTTCACCGTCAATATTTTATTATTTACCGGAGCGCGGGGTGACGGGAAGCGGTATCGACGCAATCCCGCTCGCGGGGTAAGGGGGCCGGCTCGCCGGCAAGAATCGTAATCATGAGCAGTAATGAATCGAAGCAAGGCAAACAATCCGGAGGCAAGGGGGGCGGTAAGGGCAAACCCGAGCAGGCTCCGGATCTCTATGAAGCCCGCCTGGCAAAACTAAACCAGTTGAAGGAACAGGGGGCGAATCCCTACAATCTCTCCTTCCAGCAGAAACACGTCACCGAGGAACTCCTGGCTGTACCGGAAGAGGAGTATGATGAGACCGTCATCTACACCCTGGCCGGTCGCATTCGCGGGAAAAGGGTCATGGGCAAGATGGCCTTCATGAACCTGGAGGATGCCGCGGGAAAAATTCAAATCGTGGGCGCCCGGGACGAATTGAGCACCGAGGAATTCACGTTGTTCAAGAGTCTGGATCTGGGGGACATCGTCGGCGTGGAAGGCTTCCTCTTCAAGACGAAGACCGGCGAAATCTCCGTGCGTCTGCGCAAGGTCGTCCTGCTGGCCAAGTGCCTGCGAACCCTGCCCGTGGTCAAGGAAGCCGACGGTAAGGTATTCGACGCCTTCGCGGATAAAGAACAGCGCTATCGCATGCGCTACGTGGACTTGATTGTTAATCCCGACGTGAAGAAAACCTTCACCATGCGTTCGCGCATTATTTCCCTGGTGCGTTCCTTTCTGACCGAGCGATCCTATCTGGAAGTTGAAACGCCCATGATGCAGCCCATTCCGGGTGGCGCCGCGGCCCGGCCCTTTATTACCCATCACAATGCGCTGGATATGCAATTGTATCTGCGCATCGCGCCGGAGCTCTATCTCAAGCGCTTGATCGTGGGCGGGTTCGCGAAGGTCTTCGAGCTGAATCGCAATTTCCGCAATGAAGGCATCAGCTTCAAGCACAACCCCGAGTTCACCATGCTGGAACTCTACGAAGCCTACGGCGACATGAACAGCATGCTGGAATTGTGTCAGGAACTCATTTCGGACATCGCTCAGTTCGTTCACCAGGGAACGGAAATTCCCTACGGCAAGGAAACCATCAGCCTGGCGCCGCCCTTCGCGCGCCTGACCTACGTGGAGGCGCTGGAGAAATACGCCGGCGCGAAATTCACGGACACCATGACCATCGAGGAAGGTCGCGCGGAAGCGAAGCGCGTGGGCGTGCCCGACGCGGTGCTGGACAAGGCGGCCACGCTCTGGAAAATCGCGGACGCGGTCTTCGAGGAGAAAGTCGAAAGCAAACTGATTCAGCCCACTTTCCTCACTCACTATCCCACGGAGCTTTCGCCGCTGGCCAAGACCTGGCCGGAGAATGAGAACTTCGTGGAGCGTTTCGAGCTCTATATTTTTGGCCGCGAGATCGCCAATGCCTTCAGCGAATTGAACGATCCCATCGATCAGAAGGAACGTTTCGAGGAACAGGTGAAGCAGCGGGAAGCCGGGGACGAAGAAGGCGGCTTCATGGATCTGGATTACGTGCGGGCGCTCGAATACGGCATGCCTCCCGCGGGCGGCATGGGCATCGGGATCGACCGGCTGGTCATGCTTCTGACCGACAGCCACAGCATTCGGGATACGATTCTCTTTCCTCAACTACGAGCCGAGAAAACCCAATCCGAAACCGCCGATAGCTGAACGGACAAGATTGATCCGACGTAGTCGCGCCGGCGGTCTGCCCGTTGGAAGGGGCGATGCGTCTCGGGGTTTCGGGCTCTCAGCGGCTCGGAAACCGCTGGACAATTTGGCCGCGCGGCATTTGTTTCAGGTATCCCTATTATTACGTACGAAATTTAAATCCGGATTCGTTTTCCGGCCGTAGTACGTTCATGGAGCCCGTGCAAAATATGTCCCCCAGCTCATCCGCCGCGAATCAAACTCAATCACAGGGCCCGGCCGCTTCCAGTCCGCCCGAAGCTTCCGCGAACCCCCGCACCGCCTTGACCGCGGACATGACCGTCGACGATCTTCTGCGGGCCCACCCCTGGCCCGAGGAATGGCGCAAGTACAAGCCCATGGACTTTCTGTGGACCTTTGAGCTGGAGACCAGCGTGGAAGCCGTATGGCCCTTCCTGATCGATACATCCACGTTCAACAAGATGATGGATTATCCGGTGATGCACTTCGAGGAAAGGGACGGCCGTATGTACGGAACCTCGAAGAACGTGGGCATTACCATGGAGTGGGAAGAGGTCCCCTGGCAATGGCAGTACGGGCAGTACATGGTGAACGCCCGTATTTACAGCAAGGGTTTCGCGCGCTATGTGCGAGCCTACTACATCATCCACCCCCTGGAAGGCGGCAAGTCGCGCCTGCACGTCTACTTCGGCTGGGTGCCCCGGGGACTCTTCGGCCGCGTCCTCTTGAAACTGGGAATGCCTAATCTACAGAAATCCTACGGCAAGGCGCTGGACAAGGTTCAGGAGGCCGTGCTGGCCCGGGACGCCGTCGCCTTGATCATGGACGAGCCTTACGAATACGAGGAATCGGCGAAAACGAAAATCGAGTCGACGCGAAAAGCCGTCGAGGCCGCGGGAGTTGACGGCGCTTTGTTCGATCGGATCATGGAATACATTCGCGTGACCAATGAGAACGAGCTGGATCGAATTCGAGTCCTGCCCCTGGCCCGGGAATGGGGCCTGCCGGACAGGGACGTGCTCTCCGCCTTTCTGCACATGAGCCGCCAGGGCCTGGTTACGTTTACCTGGGACGTCATTTGTCCCCATTGCCGCGGCGTGCGCCAGGAGATCGACCATCTGTGGGAGTTGCCGGAGATGGGCGAATGCGATGCATGCGATATCGACTTCTCGGCCACGGGTCTTGATTCCCTGGAAGTGACCTTCCA
>CAZGYS010000534.1:1832-4953 GCA_964530305.1 uncultured Leptospiraceae bacterium | reverse complement strand
TGTAATTGGACTCGGCCCGTTGAAACAGTGCCGCCGCTTCCTTGAGCTTGCCGCGTTGAAACAGAATGATGCCGCGCTTGATGAGCGCCGGTTGATCCATGCGCGTATCCGTATTGCGCAGGACGCGCCCGAACATGCGATAGGCGCGATCCGCTTGCCCCAGGGCATGATAAGACTCCGCCAGCCAGTAGAGCGCCTTCTCCGCGGTGGCGGCCGACGGTGCCGAGGACAATGACTTCTTGAAGTAGTAGACCGCGCTACGATACTTTTTAGAGCGATAGGCGCGCACGCCGTTGGCGTAGAAATCGCCGCGAAGCTTGCGGACGGTGCCGCGACGACGACGGGGATCCAGGTTGGAAATTCCGTTCAAGTAATCGTCGTAGTAATCATAGGCCGCCCGCGAACGACCCGTGCCGCGAATGGCGTCGGCGCGTCCCAGTTCCGCCTGGAGGTTGTCCGGGTTATATTTCAAGGCGATGGTGTAGTTTTCGCGGGCACGAGAGCGATTGCCCCGTTTCAGGTAGTAGTTGCCGAAGGCGGTATGAATGCGTGATTTCAGGCGACGGTCCTGGGTCTTGCGCAACAGATTCAAAAGCAGGGAACGCCCTTCCGCCTCATGATTGATCTGCAGCAAGACCTTACCCAGGGAGTAGTCCACTCGATCCGCCAGGTGATCGGAATAAGGACCTTCGCGCTTCAAACGGCGATAGTGATCCAGGGCGGCGGATTTGTCGTTCAGTTTCTCCAGCGAGAGGCCCAGACCGTAACGGGCCTTCTGATTGATCTCGCGTGAAATCTTCAGGGACAAAACACGATTAAAGATGACCAGGGCCTGACGCGCGGCATCCCGGCTGTTCTGACGCAGGTATTCATCGGCTTCCCGCAGGCGAGCCATGGCGCGCGCGCGATCCTCCGTCAGCTCTCCCGCGCCGGAGCGACGTCCTTCCGCGGAGTATGAGACCAGCCCCACCGTGCCCAGAATGAGCAAGAGTGCGCCGGCGACTAATATGAATTTCTGCTGAATCGTCATGGTTCGTTCAGCGGATGCGCTCCAGACTACGTCGATACCAGAAGCGAGACCTTCTGGGATACTGACTCTGAACTCGGAAGTTCAGAAAATACTCCACCGCGCTGTTGTATCGCTTCATGCGATAAAAACACAGACCCGTGTAAAACATCGCCCTGCCCCGCACCGCTCCAGGCAACCGCCCATTGTAAACATAGGGCGCAAGCTGGGAAACGGCTTTGGAAAAGCGACGCTTCTTATAGGTCCCGCGGAGGATCCGACTGATCGCATCCTGCATTTCCTTCTCCGATCTATTATCGGCCCGGGTATAGGCGGGTTTGACGCCCGGGCGCGGCTCTTTTCGGATAATTTTTACGGGTTCTTTTTTGACCGGCTCCTTTTTGACGGGTTCCTTCCCCACCGGCTCTTTCTTGACCGGTTCTTTTTTCACCGGTTCCTTCTTCACGGGCTCCTTTTTGACCGGCTCTTTCTTAACCGGGGTCTTGTAGACCAGGGGACGCTTCAGAAAATTACGCCCTTCAATCATGTCGCGCAGGATCTTACCGCCCGCCTGCAAAATCAGAGCGTAGTGGTAGGTTCCGTCGGGCATGTCCCGGTCGACATAGCCTACTTCGCCGCCGGGGAGTTCATTGATAATGAAACCGAAATCGCGCAGCTCGCGGAAATTGCGCATGGGGCGATCGGAGCGATACAGGCGAATGCGAACGTCTTCGCGTCCCTTGAGGTCCAGTTCCCAGGTCAGGGCGATGTCCCGACCGATTTTCTTGGCGGTCAGGCTCTTGAACTCGGGCGGCTCCGGTGCTTTCTTTACCGGCTCTTTCTTGACCGGTTCCTTCTTCACGGGTTCCTTTTTGACCGGCTCTTTCTTGGCGATTACCACGGCTTCGGCCGGGAAGTTTTTCCCTTCGATCATGGTCTCTTGAAGCTTACCCTTTACGGAGAGCACCAGGGCGTAGTAGTGCTTCGCGAAACCGGGTTCCTTATCCAGAAAACGACGTCGGTCGAAGTTAAGCTCCTGGATTTTCTTGCCGAAATCCCGTACGTCCTGGATGTTCTTCAGGGGATCCGTGGAGCGATATAGAAAGAACTTGAAGTCCTTGCGTTCGCGATCCAGAACATCCCAGCTCAAGAGCACGTCTTTTTCGCCGCGGATTTCCACCTTGAGCGACTTCATGCGCGGTTCGAGAATCTCTTTTTTTACCGGCTCTTTCTTGACCGGTTCCTTTTTCACGGGCTCTTTTTTCACGGGCAACGGGGTCTCGATGACCACGGGAAAGCCGGTAAACGTTCGGCCTTCCTGGAAGGCGTCCATTTCGCGTCCGTCCGCGTTGAGCGGCAGAATGGCATAGTAATAGCGTCCGGGCTTCAGGCGCCCGTCGGCGAAGGAAGTCGCCTCCCCTCCCAGTTGCGCGAGAGCCGTGGCATTGGCCAGTTTCTCGCGCCGGTCCAGGGGTTGAAAATGGCGATACACGCGATAGCCCTTGATCTTCTTGTCGGGTTCGGCCCAGTAAAGCACGACGGTGTTGCTGTTGCGTTGAAAAGGCGTCAGGGCATCCGGCAGAAAATCCTCAATGGCGGCCTTGATGACGCGCTTCTCGAAGCGATGCTTGATGAACGACTTGCCGAAGACCAGTTTTTGATACTCTTTCCCGGTCTTTTTGTCCACGGCGACGATACCGTAGTAGGCGTCCTTGTTCACCAGGGGAGCATTGTCCTGGTAAATGAGCGTATTCTGCGCTACGCGTCCCACCAGTTTCGCGCTCTTGAACCCCAGCGCGCTGTCCAGGGGCAGCGTTCCACGATACACCTTATAAAAGATATCGTTCGCCACCGCCGGTTCCCAGTTGAGCTTCACGGACGTACGGGAATTCACGGCCAGCAGTCCCTTCACGACATAGGCATCCACGTCGACGACGGGTTCTTTTTTGACCGGCTCTTTTTTCTTAACATCGATGAGCAGGGGATCGGAGGAGATATTGCTGCCTTTCTCAAGTTTAAGTTTAGCGCCGACCTCGACCGCGGTATATACGATGTAGTAGTACGTGCCGTTTGGTATGTCCCGGTCGATGTAATACTTCTCCCAGGAGTTCAGGG
>CAZGYS010000534.1:0-1822 GCA_964530305.1 uncultured Leptospiraceae bacterium | reverse complement strand
CCCAGGAGCACGACCGGGCTCCTTCGTAAGCATTTTGATTTCGGAGAGCTGGGAAGCTTTCGTAATGGGCGTCTTCGAACGCGCGACGAAGATCTCGGCGTTGTTCTTTTCAAAGTCCCAGGTCAAAAGCGCGGCATTGGGCAGACTGGGGTGACGTCTGACTTTCAGTTCCTTGATCACCGGGAAGGGCTTGACCTTGACCACTTTCTTAGCTGGTTCCGAATCCCGAGCGATGTAGGGTACGACGGTATAGTTAAAATTCGGCTTGAGGATCAGTTTGCCCCGGCGACCCAACTCGCCCCGGGTCACGACGACATAGTAGTACGTACCCGGCGGCACATTGCGATCGCTGAGACTGGTTTCCTTCGGTCCCAGGGGTGGAGCGGTTAGATTGTCCGCGTCCAGAACCAGGTCGCGGCTCATGACCGGCTTGTGATAACGACCGACGTAAATTTCAGTCGTGTTCTCTTTGTTCAGCTTCCAGGTGATCAGGGCCGAGTCCTTGAACTCGGGATGGGGCTGGACTTTGATCTCGCTGATGACGGGTTCGGCGCTCTTGTCGACTTTGGTCGTGGGCTCTTTTTTGCCGGGCTCTTTCTTTGCCGGCTCCTTGCCGACGGGTTCCTTTTTTCCGGGCTCTTTTTTTACCGGTTCTTTCTTGTCGGGTTGCTTGGAAACGGGAGGCGTCTTGCCCCCCTTCATGAATTTCTTTTGGACCGGTAAGGGCCGCGGGCTGGGATCCACCGCGTCCGGCACCACGTCGATGCCCGGAATGGGACCGCTATTCTTTTGAGCCCAGACGGATGCGATGAGCAACAGCGACGTCGCCACCGCCGTCAGGATAAAAACGGAACGAAAGTAAGATGCGCTTTTCGGATGTCGGAATCCGCGCTTATGATTGAATTCGGAACTTTTCATGGTGGTGTTTCCAGGGCTTACGCGGGCCGTTCCCGCGCCGCCGACAAATCGCTCTGGTTCAATATCGGAACCTGGGCGGCCTAATTAGACGGTTGGCAGGGCGGAAAAGATCGCCGTTTTGGGACGACAATCAGTTGATTTCAAGCCCCGGAATCGCCTTTTTGTCGGTTATGCGGGGTCTGCCATACTACGAGGAGCCGGAATACCACAAATACCTGCTGTCGGCGGCGCGAGCCGAGCTGTTTCCACCGACGCAGATTTTGAGCCAGCTCAATTGGCAGGGAGTCAAGAACGTCCTTGATTTCGGAATGGGGAACGGCTACTTCCTCACCCACTTTTACCGACACGCGGAACCGGAGACCCATATCTGGGGCGCCGAATGTCAGGAAATCCTCATCGACTACTGCCTTAAACTGAAGGTAAAGGAAAAGTTCGAGAATTTCATTCCATTCTTCATCGAGCGGACGGAACACCCGCTTCTGCCGGATTGGATTCCCCCCATGGATCTGATTTTCTGTTCCTGTTCCCTGTCGACGTTCGCGGACCCGGCCCTGGCCATTCAAGGGATCGGCCGGGCCTTGAACATGGACGGCCGGATCATTATTCTCGACTGGGAGAAAACCCAATCGCCTTCCGGCCCGGACATCGTTCAAAAAATTTCACAGATTCGCATGAAGTACTTCGTCGAGGATGCCGGCTTTCGCATCATTCGCCAGCTCAAGACCAATCAATACCTCTACGCCATGGAGATCGGTAAAGACCCGGACAAGGAACACGAAGAAGTCCAACCCCAGCTCAACTACTAAACCCCATTCTAAGATCCCACCCGGAAGCGGGCGGGCATTGATTGGCCAAATGGATAGACTATACCCGTTTTAGAGGACACCGAATCAGGCGGCTTCCA
>CAZGYS010000533.1:0-4956 GCA_964530305.1 uncultured Leptospiraceae bacterium | reverse complement strand
GAGCCACGGAGGGCGAACCTTCGCGGCGCGAAGGGAGAGCGCGAGAGGGATGCCGTGATGCATCCCTCTCGCAAATACTACGCCGCGTCGTCTTCCCAGGTGTAATCATGTTCCAGCCCGTTCAGGATGGGGTTCGCTCTTATTTCGGCGTCCGGTCCGGGGCGTGTTTCGATTGGGCGTCCGGCGGGAGCGTCCTCTCCCAGTCGCAGGTGGGGGCGCCTTTGATTGTAGTAAGGAATATACTCTTTCATGATGCGTTCGCTTTGCGCCGACGTGAAAATCAGGACCCGATCGAAGACTTCGCGGCGAAGAGTGCCGATCAATCGTTCAACTACGCCGTTTTGCCATGGCGCGCGCGGCGCGGTTTGTTTTCGCGCTACATGGTGCTTCTCCAGTATTTTGCGGATTGTCGCGGATTTAAAGATCGCGTCTCCGTCGGAAATAAGTGTTCGTGGGGCACCGTGCGCTCGGAAGGCGAAGCGCAACTGTTGCGCTACCCATGGACCCGTCGGATGATAGGTGGAGGCGAAGTGAATGATGTCTCGTCGCGCGAGGTTTTGGACGACGAAACTGTATTGCGGACGGACGAAGCAATCCAGTTGAACAAAAAAGTCCATGGCCCAGGTGTCCGGAGTCAGGCCGCAAAAGATTTGCTTCCATGAATCGCGTTGGCCCGGGCGCGGCCGACGTTCGGGGAATTCCCTGCGTAAGATTTCCGCCAGACGGCTGCGGGCTATATGGAAATCCAGAAAACGAAGCTTTCCATGGATGCGGTCGATTCCGTACTCCGGGTTCGCGGTCTTGATTTTTTGGATGACGGCGAGCAAGTCCGCGTATTTGTATTTCGGACCGCGTCGTTTTTCCAGGCCTCTCCATTTTCTCCAGACGGATATGATTCGATTCTTCAAATTCCAGAGGCGTAGTATTCCGCTTTTGATCCAGTCGCGAAAAGTCGCCGCGCTAACGATATATAAACAATTTCTCCAGTTCTTGATTCCTTTCAGGAGCAGCACAAGGGCCACTCGCGTTTCAGGACGCGCTCGAATGCGCCCCTGCTTTCGCTTGAATTCATTTAACTGGATTTTCTGCGCGAGAATGATTCTGACTAAAGCCGTACGAGGCTGGGCGATGTAAAAAGCGAAATCAGCGAGCATGAAAGTTCTTGTTTCGCCCGTGTGATTCAGTAAAGGAGTATTTGGATGCTCCTTTTGAGGATGATGCAAGACGTGTCGTGCGCGCCGGGTTCCATTGAACGTCCTGGCGCGAATTTCTTTTGAATAGTTTTCAATTCAGGACGATTCGTTTTGCTTCGAGACGCAACAGGCGCGTCCTCGTCGCCGGATTACGTCGCATATCTCAAGCTCTGCAAATTTTTGGGCCGCGGTTCGCGCTTTCCAATAAAGTACTTGCTACTGAATGCATCGCATCTAGCCTCGAAAGTCCACCGGGGTTCAATCCGCGCTGCCCCGAGGACGATAATCAAAAATAAAATATTGATTCGCGGAACGAGCTCTCGCCTACAAGCGCGAAGAGCAGTCGGACGGGCCCCGGCATTATGATTGAAACACACACACGCAAGTCTTCGTACGTACTACTTTTCATCGGGCTTCTCTTCGGCGGTTTCGCGTGCGGCGAAAACGGGACGAACTCCCAGGATATCGTCGCCGCCATGGAATTGAATCGCCGCGGCCTGGCGGCGTTGCGGTTTAAGGACCATGAGCGCGCGCGCAAGCTCTTCGAGAAAGCCCATCGCCTTGACCGCGACCGCGCGGACTACATAAACAATGCCGGCATTGTCTATATGGAGTTAAAGCAGTACGGCATGGCCGTCAGCAGCTTCCAGAAAGCCGTCAAGGCGAATCGCTTCTATGCTCGAGGTCATTTCAACCTGGGAGTATGTTATCAGAGGTTGAAGAAAGACCAGGCGGCGGTCGCCGCGTATAAGAAAGCTCTCGCGCTTGCGCCGGCTTCTTTTCTCGTTCACTATAATCTGGGTCTGGTTTATGCGCGAATGGGCAATAAGCCGGAAGCTCGGAAGAGTTTCGCGCGTTTTCTGAAAAGCGCCCCCGCCGGAATGAAGGGCCCTCGGCAGGACGCCGCGCGCAGGCTGAAGCAAGTGGGAGGGTGACGGCGAAACTCCGGTCGATTTACTATATGGGAAATCTCAAATCAAAATTCAAGGTTCTCTTGTTCGGCGCGCCGGCGGTCTGCGGAGCTGTTTTTCTAACGGCCTGCGGCGATGGGTTGGACGTAAACGGCATGGTCCGCGAAAGGATCGAATCGCGTCGGGGCAGCCCGGAGATATTCTATTTGAACGGCGTGCCCTATTCGGCGAGTAAGTTTCGGCGTGAACTGTATTTCGAACGCCGGCAAATTCGAAATAAATTCGATCCGCCCGCGCCGACGGAACTTCGTGACGGCCTGCGTTCCTATATCGAGGAAACTATTCTTCTTCGTGCCGCGGGGGAGATTGATCTGAACTCGGCCGAGGCGCGAGAATACATGTGGCCATTCCTGCGGCGAGCCGTCATCGCCTATTACCTGGAAAAGAAATCCGGTTCCTTCGACTTGAATAAGAACTATTCGGACATCAAGATTCCGCCGGGACTCATTGAGAAGTTCTACGAAAGTCGTAAGGCGCGCTTCAAAAAGGAAAAAATATCGGAAGCGGAGCTTAAGCGACGTCTTTCGCGCACGGCCGTGCGTCTGAAGTGGCGAAAACTGCACAACGCCGCCAGGGCTCGGAAGAAAGGCATCATCGGCGATTTAAAGAAAAACAATAAGGTTCGCTTGATCCCACGCGAAACCTATAAACTACCCGGAGACTCGAAATAAACTAGATGGACCTGGAAGTAAACAACAAACGGATTCGCCTGTTCATGCTGGCCTGCCTGCTGGGCGCGTCCGCGTCTACGTCTACCTGCGCGCGCGGAGACAGCGCGAAATCCCTGGAGCACTTTCGTAAGGGTAAGCTTGCTTATGGACAGCGCAAGCTGGCTCTGGCGGCGGGAGAGTTCGCGAAGGCGGCCGAAGCCGATGGAACCTTGCTGGCTGCTCGGATTATGCGCGGAAAGGCCGAATTCTATCAGGGCAAGTTCAAGGAAGCGGCCGGCACTTTTGAGGGAGTGCATGACGATTTCCCCGGGAACGCGGCCGCGCATTACTGGCTGGGACGAACCTATCTTCAAATTGCCGGAAAGAATAAGGAAGCGCGCAAGCATTTGCTCAAGGCGGTTTCCTTTAACGACAGCTATTTCAATGCGCACTATTATCTGGGCGTTCTGTATGAGCGCGACGGAAAAATCAAGGAAGCCCTGATTGAATATCGTCGCGCGACTTTAATAAAGAAGGACTTTGACCGTATCCATCGCCGTCTGGCGGGATTGTATAAGCGCGCCGGTTTTCCGGAGCGGGCGGCGGCGGAACTCGGCAAAGTACGAGTGAAGTAGGGGCGGTGAACCGGGCCAGGCGCATACTGCTCACGGTGCTCGCCCTATCGTGTCTGGGCGCTTTGCTTCCGGGGGCGACGGGTTGCTCGCGTCTGACGGAGCCCCTGGACTTTGTATTGCTGGCGGGCGCGAGTGGTTCCGAACTCGACCGACCCACCGTGGTTTCCTTCAGTCCCTTCACGGACGCGCGCGATATCCCGCGCGACGCGACGATTACCATCGCCTTTTCGCGTCCCATGGACGAGGTCGAAACGCGGGATGCAATCGTCATCACGGCAAACGGCGGAAACACCAGCGCCACCTTCAACTGGATCTCCAATCAGTTGTTGGTAATTAGTTTTCCGGATTCGCTGAGCGCCGGTAAGCGCTATCAAGTTCAGATTCTTCAATCCGGCGCAAAGGACCAGGACGGTAATACGCTGGTTTCCAATTACGTCACGCACTTCTATACGGTGGGCGCGTCTGGGGTTCCCTTTGTCGTAAGTTCGAATCCGCCCGTGAACAGCGGTTTGACCACCGGTTGGCCCGTGAACCAGAACCCGGTAATAACCTTTTCCGCGCCCATGGACCAGGCGTTGACGAATCCGGCCATTACCGTTTCCGGGGGCGCGGCGGTCTTCGTAAAAGCCTGGAACGCGGATTCGACTCAGGTGACTCTCGACCTGTTGAGCAATCTTACGGCATCCACGACCTACAAGCTCAGCATCGGCACGGGCGCTGCTTCGCTGGCCGGGCTTTCGCTGGATCAATCTTACGAAGCCCTGTTCTTTACCGGCGCTACGGCGAACAGCCCCGACGTCGCGGTTACGTCCACGCCGTCCTTCCCCGCCTGGCCCGCGACGCTCACTGCCGCTCCGACCATTAATACGGTAACGGGCGTCTCAAAGAACGATTCGATCCAGTTTACCTTTACCGAGGATATGGATCAATCCGCGACCATCTCGGCGATTTCATTCAATCCCGCGTTGACCGGGCAGTTTAACTGGTCCAGCGCACGCATTTTGACTTTTACTCCCACGACGGCGTTGACTCAGGATACGCAATATCGCCTGAGTATCGGCACGGGCGCGACGAGCGCGGCGGGTCTGCCGCTTGCGAACAACTATCTCGTCGACTTCACGGTGAACAATGCCAACGACAGTACGGCTATTGTGTTGGCCGGCGTCGACGGTATCACGCCTCCGGCAACGGCGGATATTACCGTGAACACCGCCGCGGAGAATTCAATCACCACCGGCGGCGGTGGTAATTACTTCTTCGACTTTCGTCTGACCACGGCGGGAGCGGCGGCGCTCAAAACTTCCGGAACGGGCGATTTGTTTTCGCAGATCAGTATCGAATACGTTTCCGGTGGTCCGTCCACGGCCACGCCCTCGATTCAGAATATCGACTACACCCCCGGCGCCAACCCGCAAACGATTCGCGTGGAGCTGGACGGTTTCAATACAAACGTTCGCTATCGCAAAACCGCGGCGTTGCTCATAAAACCAACCTAGCACCAGACGGG